>OODV01000311.1 GCA_900299555.1 uncultured Endozoicomonas sp. | reverse complement strand
TCAGTCCTTTGACAACAGGTTTCAGGAAAATATCAATTGGTGTGGTGAAAGACAGTAACAGCGACTTTCGTCTTGTTTATGGGGCAGGTAACTGGTGTATAAATGAGAATTGTCGCTTTTATCGAAGTGGTTATCTTTATATAGGAGGGGGATTTACTCTGGCTATATAGGGGCTTCGCACAAAAAAAATGTTCATATGTGGTAATTGTTCAAGGTAAATAAGTGTTGGATATTTAATCAAAATTGTCTGCGTCAGGCTTGACTACAGGACTGACAGTCCGCATTATCTGAATAGGTAAAGGTGCTGATCTAAACGTATGATTTAGAGCTGAATTTATCAGTAAACTATGGTTGTCTAGCTGAATGATGTTAGGCCACTACATAGAGAAAATCAGGAATCCAACAAAGCTGTGGCGGTTTTGCTGAATTCCAGTTTTTCGATCACACTTTATATCACACTGGTGACGTATGAAGCTGACCAGTGGCTTCGGCAAACGGTTGATCCGGATGAGAAGTGGTGTGAGATTATGTGTTATATGTTGTTCTCTTTTGCATATTTGTAACTCCGTACCACTAAGAAGTCAACCCTTGTCTGTAAGTTTGTGTGCTTCAGGGATATAAGTCCTGTGAAGTGGGTTTCAGAGTGTCGCATTGAGCGTTTTGTGAAGGCTGGATAAAAGCCGTGACCTGCCGTTAAACCCTGTGGTTATGTGTTAAGACTTTTGCTATAGGTGTTTTTACTCTGCTGCATTCGCTAATGAAATCCTTTTTACTAGAGACAGGGCGGTTCGTCCGCTTTGATTAACGGTATTGGAGACATCATGATCAAGATTGCTATTAATGGCTACGGCCGTATCGGTCGCAACGTACTGCGTGCCCTCTACGAAGCTGGCCGTCGCGATGAATACCAGATTGTTGCCATTAATGATCTGGGTGACACCAAAATCAATACTCACCTGACTAAATACGACACCGTTCATGGCCGTTTCAACGCACAGGTTGAAGAAGGCGAAGGCGCACTGTTCGTAAATGGTGACGAAATCAAGACTTTCTCTGAGCGTGATCCTTCCAAGCTGCCATGGGGTGAGCTGGGTGTTGACGTTGTCTTTGAATGTACTGGTGTTTTCCGCTCTAAAGATTCTTGCAAGCCACATCTGGATGCAGGTGCCAAGAAAGTTATCATTTCTGCTCCTGGCTCAAATGTAGATGCGACCATCGTTTATGGTGTGAACCATGACACTCTGACTGCAGATATGACCGTTATTTCCAACGCTTCCTGCACTACTAACTGTCTGGCTCCAATCGCCAAGCCTCTGAATGACGCTCTTGGTATTGATAAGGGTCTGATGACCACTATCCATGCTTACACCAACGACCAGCGTCTGAGCGATGTATATCACTCTGACCTTTACCGCGCCCGTGCTGCTGCCATGAACATGATTCCAACAGCTACTGGTGCTGCTGCGGCTGTCGGTGAAGTGGTTCCTGAGTTGAAAGGCAAGTTCGACGGTATGGCGGTTCGTGTTCCTACCATCAACGTTTCTCTGGTTGACCTGAGCTTCGTTGCTGCTCGCGAAACAACTGTTGAAGAAGTTAACGAAATCATCATCGCTGCAGCGAAGTCTACCCCTGCAATGTCGACTGTTCTGCATGTTAATCATGAAGAGCTGGTTTCCATGGACTTTAACCATAGCCCATACTCTTCTAACTTTGACGCTACTCAGACTCGTGTTCTCGGCAACCTGGTTAAGGTTATGTCCTGGTACGACAACGAGTGGGGCTTCTCCAACCGTATGTTGGATACAGCCAAAGCTTTGATGAACGCATAACGCGATCTGCAAGGTCATATCAACACAGGCTCGTTTAACGGGCCTGTGTTGGTTGCGATATAACGTATACAAAAATAGTTCAATGCCTGGCTTTCAGGTTGGTAGTAAACAAAGAGAAGACAGTGTTTCTGAGCAGCATGCTCCTAAACTATGAACAACACTTTCTTCTTTTGTTTGCACTCCGTTCAATAGATTTGTCCTGCAGGCTTTAAGAGCAAGGGTGTACAGGCTATGAGCGGTGGCCGTGCACATCATTGATTCATAAAGGCCTGTCGCTTGCTGTATTGACTCCTATGGGATGGTAAACGCCCATGAGAGCGACGGGTTCACAAGCGAGAGGATTATCATGCTCAGACGCACAAAAATTGTTGCAACCCTTGGCCCGGCAACCGAATCAGAAGATCAGCTGCAAAGGCTGATTGAAGCAGGTGTTAACGTAGTCCGCCTCAATTTCTCCCACGGTGACCCTGAAGATCATAAAGCCAGAGCTCAGACCATTCGCTCTATTGCTGCAAGACTTAATCGCCCGGTAGCGATACTGGGAGACCTGCAGGGGCCGAAGATTCGCATCGGTCGTTTTCAGAATGGCAAAATCCACCTTCCTGATGGCGCGAGCTTCAATCTGGATGCCAGTCTCCCAATTGATGATGGTGATGAAACACAGGTTGGGCTTGGCTATAAAGACCTGCCGAATGATTGCAAGGTCGGTGATGTTCTCCTGCTGGATGATGGGCGTATCAGCCTTGAAGTGGTTGCGATTGATGGCGCTTGTATCAAGACCAGGGCAATCAATGGTGGTGAGCTGTCGAATAATAAAGGTATCAACCTGCAAGGTGGTGGTCTTTCTGCAGCGGCATTAACCGAGAAAGATAAGCAGGATATTCTGCTGGCGGCTGAGCTGGAAGTAGATTATCTGGCGGTATCCTTTGTCCGACGTGCCAGTGATGTTGAAGAGGCTCGTCGTCTGATGCGAGAGGCTGGTGGTACAGCGGCTATACTCTCAAAAATTGAGCGTGCCGAGGTAGTCAATGATCGTGAGCTTCTGGCTGAAGTTATTTCTGCTTCCGATGCGGTTATGGTTGCCAGAGGCGATCTGGGCGTTGAAATCGGTGACCCGGAGCTGATTGGTGCGCAAAAGCACATGATCAATGAAGCTCGCCGCTTGAATAAGCCGGTTATCACCGCCACCCAGATGATGGAGTCCATGATTCACAACACTCAGCCAACCCGTGCGGAAGTTTTCGATGTGGCCAATGCCGTGTTGGATGGTACCGATGCGGTGATGCTCTCCGGTGAAACTGCTACAGGTAAACGCCCTGACGAGGTCGTAAAGGCCATGAGCCGAATCTGCCTTGGTGCTGAAAAACAGGGCGTTGAGTTCATGACTGAGCGCCGGGTTGGCAAGTTTGAACATGTGGATGAAGCTATTGCCCAGGCAACCATGTTTGCAGCTAATCATCAGGATGATATCAAAGCGATTGTCTGCTTGACCAAAAGTGGCGCTACGCCGCTGTGGATGTCCAGAATTAACACTCGTCTGCCTATTTTTGCCATGACCCGTTATAAGACGACTGAGCGTCTTGTGGCTCTCTATCGTGGTGTCGAGGCCGTTGCTTTTGACAGTGGTACCGAGTACGGCGCAGAAGTGAATGGGAGAGCCATTAACGTTCTTAAGGAACGTGGTCTTCTTGAGGTGGGTGATAAGATTATTTTGACCAAAGGTGAAAGTCAGGAAATTGAGGGTGGAACGAATACTATGCAGATCATTTACGTGAGCTAAGGTTGTCCCTCTCTTAGGTGTTTTTCATTAAACCTGTTACTGATTTTTGCTGTTGCTTTTTATAAGCATTTGGCACTTGGAAGGAGAAGAGCCTAGCATGACCGAATTAAAGCGAGTCGGTGTTTTGACCTCCGGGGGAGATGCTCCCGGTATGAATGCGGCCATCCGTGCGACTGTCCGCGCCTGTATCTACTACGGTATCGAACCTGTTGTGATTCAGGAAGGCTATAAAGGGCTTATAGAAAACAAGATGGATGTGGCCGATGCCAGAACTGTCGCCAATGTTATCAACCAAGGTGGCACTTTTCTGAAATCTGCCCGCTGTCAGGAATTTCGGACTAAAGAAGGCCGGGTAAAGGCGTACGAGAATGCCAGAGCCGCAGAGTTGGATGGCCTGGTAGTCATCGGTGGCGATGGTTCTTTTACTGGAGCCATGCTGTTGGAAGAAGAGCACGGACTACCCTGTATTGGTGTGCCTGGTACCATTGACAATGACATATACGGCACTGACTTTACGATTGGCTACGATACTGCATTGAATACAGTGGTAGAGGCCATCGACAAGATTCGTGATACCGCGACTTCTCATAACCGTCTTTTCTTTATCGAAGTGATGGGGCGTGATGCTGGCTTTATTGCCCTGAACACAGGTATTGCTTCTGGTGCTGAGGATATTCTGATTCCTGAGCAGGAAAAGAATGTTGAGCTGTTCATGGAGTCTTTGCAAAAGAGCGGTCGTGCAGGTAAGACTTCCAGTATTATTGTTGTTGCAGAAGGTGAGCGAGGCGGCGGTGGTGTTTTTGAGCTGTCCCGTGCAGTGGAAGAACAGTTCCCTGAATATGAAGTTAAAGTGACTGTTCTTGGTCATATTCAGCGTGGTGGTAAGCCCAGCTGCTTTGACCGTGTTCTGGCCAGTCGCCTTGGTGTAGCTGCTGTTGAAGCCCTGAGAAATGGTGAAAGTGGCATTATGGTGGGTGTTCGTGATCAGCAGGTTGTGAAAACGCCTCTGGAAAGAGCGATCAGTAAGCACAACCAGATTGATAACCATCTAATGAAAGTGGCTGAAATCGTTTCAGTCTAATCTGATGTTGAATGCTAACCATCAGATGACTAAAGTTCTCTAAGACAGAAAAGCCTCTGAAAAAATGAGGCTTTTTGCTTTCCTCCCCGCCGGTATTTCAGGGGATGCCCCTTAAGACCGGTGCCTCATCTGTGAAGTGAATCCATTCTAGGTTGGAGAGAACTTCATAGAAGGTTATTGTAACAATAGCAGGTAACAGTTATGGGTATCTTTGACTCTCTCAAAAAAAGTCTGGGTTTTCGCTCACACGAGGGGACTGTCCTGAAAGCACCTTTGACGGGAAAGATTGTTCCCATAGAAGACGTGCCAGACCCTGTTTTTGCTGACAAGGTAGTGGGCGATGGGCTTGCCATTGACCCAGTCGGAAATATAATGGTTGCCCCCTGTGATGGCATTATTGGTAAGGTTTTTGAAACAAACCATGCCTTCAGCATGGAAACACCATCAGGTGTCGAACTTTTTGTCCATTTTGGGATCGATACTGTTGAGCTGAAGGGGGAAGGTTTCAAGCGAATCGCCAAAGAAGGTCAGCAGATTAAAATGGGTGAGCCTGTCGTTGAAGTAGATCTTACTTTATTGAGAGAAAAAGCAAGAAGCATAATAACACCAATTGTTATTTCTAACATGGACGATGTCAGTCGTTTGGAAAAGTCCGGCGGTGATGTGAAGGCCGGGGTGGATACGTTGATGACCGTGTATATGAAGTAAATCTGTCTTTACCCATTTTGAGTGTTTAAATGAGTGGCCAGTCAGCTTGGTCACTCATGAGAAGCCCTGGTGCAGAAAAGCGCTAATACCCATATATACAGACAAATGCTTTGATCCCCATCCCTTTTTCGAACAGTCGTAGCACGGATGACATCAAAGCATACCCACAGGTTTACTCTCTGAGCAGCAGCGTCACGGTCTGTAACTCATTATTCGTTAACAGAAGAGTGCTCAGTCCATGGTTCCCAGAGCCAGAATTATCTTAGCCGGGGTAGTGGGAAAAAGCCTGCTGGGTACAACCAAAGAACTCGCCTGCAATCGTGAAACGGTGACACCTTGGCGTAATACCAATCGCCTTTTCTAAATCTTTAAGCTGACGCCAGCTATGCTCAGGCATCACTATCAAGCGTGTTATCTGGAACAGGTGCCTCATCGACCACATCTACCCGAAGGTTTTGAGGATATTGATTTTCAGCATGCCGCCCCTCATGCAGATGATAACCGTGAATGCATCCGGTTGTTGGGGCTGTCATTTATATAACAATGATATTCTGTTTCTGAGGCATCCAAACTGCTTAAAGTCACCAATGATGCATCATGGCTGGCTGCATCGCTTTACAGTGGGCAGTTATACCGTAGTTAGAAAAAGCAATTGGTATTATCTTCCTGTGGCAGCAATCGGCCGAAAGGGTTGGATCGACTCACACAAAGCTTGTCACGGGATGACCAGGCTCATCTCATTGAAAACATTTCGCTGGGTAGGGGCTGAGAGTAACGAGAGCTTTTGAGGAAGTTGAGTTGCTCCATCTTATCTTTCCTGATTCTGAAGCTGATATCTTACTGGATCAGGGGGAGTTTTTCAGAGGCTCCTGTAAAGAAACTCAGGAGGCTTAAATATCCATGCCTCCTGGTAAATCGAAACTATTGTACTGTTACATAGTCTTCATTGTTTCCTGCATCTCGGTGCGGATATTGTCTGACTTGGGTCCGAAGATCGCCTGCATATTCTGACCAACGACGACAACCGCAGTCGCTCCAAGCTGCTTTATTCTCTCTACGTCTACTTTCTCTTTACTATTAACAGTAACTCTGAGACGGGTGATACAAGCATCCAGGTTTTTGATGTTGGCTTTGCCTCCAAAAGCTTTAATCAGATTGAGTGCAAGTTCGCTGGATGATTCAACGCCAGTTTCACTTTCGCTTTCATCTTCACGTCCGGGTGTTTTCAGGTTAAGTGCCAGGATCAGTACCCGGAAAATGGCATAGTAAAGTACTGCATAGAGTGTCCCGAGAATAATGATCCAGACAGGTTTGGTTGCAATACCAAAATAGAGCACATAGTCGATCAGGCCATTGGAAAAGGACATGGCAATCTTGATGTCGAGATAGTTGGTGATGGCATAGGCCATACCCGCCAGCAGCGCATGAATACCGTAGAGCAGCGGAGCGACAAACAGGAAAGAAAACTCAATAGGCTCTGTGATGCCCGTCAACACAGAGGTGAGAGCTGCTGAGAGCATGATGCCGCCAGCCTTTGCTCTGTTTTCGGGTTTTGCACAATGCCACATGGCAATGGCTGCAGCAGGCAAGCCGAACATTTTGAATAGATAGCCACCGGCGAGAAAGCCTGCTGTTGGGTCTCCGGCAAAGAAGCGGGCAATATCGCCATTAAATATCGTGCCGGATTCATCAATAAATTCACCCATCTCCATCTGGAAAGGGACATTCCAGATATGGTGCAGGCCAAAGGGGATGAGCAGTCTCTCGACAAAGCCATACACAAATCCCGCAGCTTCTGGATTCTCAGTCACTGACCATTGGGAAAAATCATTGATCACCAACTGAATAGGAGGCCAGATAAAGCTGAGCAGAATACCCAGGAAAATGGCACCAATGCCTGTGGCTATAGGGACAAAACGCTTGCCAGCAAAGAAGCCCAGGTATTCCGGTAACTGAATCTTGTAGTACCGGTTAAACATCATCGAAGCCAGAATACCGACAATGATGCCGCCAAAAACTCCGGTATCAATGGTGTCGATGCCCATCACGGAGGCAGGCTCAAAGCCAAGGTGGTTGGCCATGATACCCATGGTGCCGAGCATAATGACAAAGCCAACGACGGCAGCCACGGAAGAGACACCGTCGTTTTCAGTAAGCCCGATAGCCGTACCAATGGCAAAAATTAGGGGCAGATTGCTGAATACAGCACCACCGGCCTGAGCCATAATGCTGGAAATAAGATCCGGTATAAATGAAAACCCCGCGCTGCCGACGCCCAGGAGAATCCCGGCTACAGGCAGTACGGCAACTGGCAGCATTAACGCTCTGCCAATTTTTTGCAGCGTACCGAAAGTACTTTTGATCATGAGGGTGGCTCCGGAAAGGGAATAACAGGTCAAAAAGCAGCTCGGTAACAGCGGGTTAAACGGTCACTCCTGTTTGCTATGAAGCGTTGGGGTCACTGGTAACCTGCTGCTATCAGCTTGAGTCAATCTCGGTCAGTGCGTTGGAAGAGAAAAACAATAATTCATAAGAATAGACCAACTGTACGCTTTGCTATGGAGCTATTGTCAGAATCAACAGGCTAGTAATACCAATCGCTTTTTCTAAATCCTTTAGCTGATGCCAGCTATGCTCAGACATCATTATCAAGCGTTTTATCTGGAACAGATGTCTCGTCGACCACAGCTACCCG
>OODV01000512.1 GCA_900299555.1 uncultured Endozoicomonas sp. | reverse complement strand
AAATCCTTAACCCCCGCATCCGGTGTGACCTGCTGGCCATTCAACGGCAGGCCCCTCAGGCAACATTGTTCCTTAAAGCGCGCTATCCCAAGTTTGCCTTCTAGACTATCTGGGAAATCCTTAACCACTGCATCTGGTGTGACCTGCTGGCCATTCAACGGCAGGCCCCTCAGGCAACATTCCGCTTTGAAGCGCGCTACCGCTAACTGACACTTATTATTTCGATCTGGAGCTCGATTGAATTCTTGAATGACCTGGTCCGGGCTGATTTTTCTCTGGTCATTTGGAATGTTCTGTAAGAAGAGATTTTGCAGGAAGAAACCGCTTCGTAGAGAGTATCTGTCATTTGCATACGCTGTAATCACATCTGCTGGTGTGATTTTACGTCCTTGTAATGGTTTCTGTTTCCAAAAGGCATCCTCATAACATTTGCCATCAACTTGGGTGCCTGTACTTCTATGGGGTTGATAACTTGAGACGTGTCTTCGGTTAAATGTACTTGTTGAACCGTAAGGATTCCCGCTTGAACTGCTCTGCTGATCAACCATTACAGGAGGTCTTGGGCGGGGGTAGGTTGGTGTTGTCGATTTCAGAATAAAACCCTGTTCACTTAGACTATAAAATACTGCCGTTTGACCTCAAGATAGTTATTAGGTTCATTCCATTTATGGTGTGTTGGGCGAGGGGCAAATATGCCCCTCTATATATCGCAATCGCAGGCTGCCCCGTGTTAGTGCTCGGATTTGTTTTCCTGCGGCCGGAGTACACCTGCTTTCTTCTTCTCTTTCAGCCGATAGCTGTCACCCTTGATATTGAGAGTGGTAGAGTGATGCAGTAACCGGTCCAGTATCGCAGTTGCAATGGCCTGGTCACCAAACACTTCGCCCCAGTCAATAAAGCTCTTGTTGGAGGTCAGGATGACACTTCCTTTCTCATATCGCCGTGTCACCAGGCGGAAGAACAGACTGGCCTCATCTGGCTCCATGGGCAGGTAGCCAATTTCATCCAACACCAATAGCCTGGGGCAGGACAGCAATTGCATCTGACGTTCAAGACGATTTTCCAGCTGAGCTTTTTTCAGGGTGGTCATCAGTTTATCCAGGCTCATGA
>OODV01000336.1 GCA_900299555.1 uncultured Endozoicomonas sp. | reverse complement strand
GGGAAAGAGATCTGGAAGGAAAAGTTCATAGCCTGAATTTGACCTGACAGACACCCTCTTGAAAATCGGTAACTGTCAGGTCAGGTCTGAACTTCTACATTTAATACACAGTTATTCAGTTGTTTTCAAATTATACGCTGTAATTCAGAAAGACCAGACCGAATTTGACGATAAGGTACGACTCTAAATAATTCATCAACACTGGTAATACCACAGTTGATTTTTTCGAAAGCATCCTCCAACATAACTTGGAACCCTACCTGTCTGGCAGATAGCTTTAGCTCTTCAATGTTATCTCCTTGATAAATCATATTTTGTAATTTTTCATTCATTAGCAAGAATTCATAGATACCAACACGTCCTTTATAACCACTATGGCCACACTCATCACATCCACTAGCAGAATGATTCTGGATTTTTTCAGCTAAGCTTCCCAGCACCATCATATGTTTTTTATTTATTTCGGATTTGACCCTGCAATTATCACACAAACGGCGCACCAATCGTTGTGCCATTATTCCAAGTATTGCACTCGCGATTTCATCATCTTGCAAGCCAAATCCACGTAGACGCTGAAAAACATGGATGGCATCAGCAGCATGCAATGTAGAAAGCACCAAATGCCCAGAAAGAGTTGCACGAACAGCATTCTCTGCTGTTTCAGTATCTCTGATTTCACCTATAAGGATTACATCTGGGTCATGGCGTAAAAAAGAACGAGATAAATCGGCCATGGACACATGATCACTTACCTGTTTTTGGTTTATCTTATCAATGAAGTATTCAATAGGGTCCTCAGCCGTGATAATTTTTTTACCCTTATTTTTAATCTCATTGAGTGCAGAATAGAGCGTGGTTGTTTTTCCGCTTCCAGTGGGTCCTGCTACTAGTAACAACCCTTCTGGATTGTCAATTACCAGTTTCAATAAATTTTCAACTTTTTCACTCATGCCTAACTGACTAATCTCAAAATCAATAACGTTTTTGTCTAAGACTCGGATAGCAACATCCTTTCCTGTAGGACCTGGAAGGACATTAATTCTAAAATCAACCCTTGATTTCAGGTCTTCATCCCAAAAGTCACAACAGAAGCGACCGTCCTGTGGGTAATTTTGTTGAGAGATATCAAGCCCAGCTAAAACGCGCAGACGATTTACTACGTTAGCTATATTGTTTGCACCAATATGCGTAAATACCTGGCACAAAATTCCATTAACTCGATACCTGACATCAGTATTGTCCAGGTAACTCTCTATATGAATATCAGAGGCACCATGAACAATGGCATCAATTAGTAACTGATCAACTAATTCGATAGCACCGGATACTGAGCTAACAGGGGTGTTGTCATAATTAATCAAGTCAATGTTGTGATCAGCACTGCTATCAAACTCATTGTTTCCATAAGCAACAGCTAGTGCTCGATGGATATCACTCTGATTTAATTGCACCAGTTTAAAGGGAGCTTTTAACATATACTCCAACATTACTGGCTTTTTATCGCAGAGAATATCGGCAATACCTACAGTATATTGTGTATGAAAACCATCGTTGGTGATGCTTTTCTCAAGAACAACGATATTATAAAGATGGCAAACAGCCAAGGGCAGAATTTCTATCAATTCAGCCTTGAGTTCAAAGTCATCTAACTGAACGAAATTACCATCGATAGAAGGAGTTTCGTCTTCCATGATTATTCCTCTTCCTATACTAATTTTGCTAGTGGATTAAACTTGTGAGAATCAAGAGTATAACCTTTGATTTCCTTGGCTCTTGGTAAAGAGCCACTCACATATTTGAACCACTACCAGTTTGTTTAAGATCTAAGCTATTAACTGTGGTTTTCTTTGGTCAGCTCGGCGATCTCTTTCAGACGTTCCAGTACTTTCTGATTAATGGACCCTTTTGGGTAATTACCTTTGCTGTTGATGGTCCCTGGACGGTGGCCTGTTAACAGCTCAAGCGCCTCTTCAACATGAGAAACGGCATATACATTGAACTTCTTGGCTTTCACCGCATCCACTACCTTACTGTGAAGCATCAGGTTGCGAACGTTCGCTTGAGGGATGATCACACCCTGTTCACCGGTTAGGCCTCTGGCATTGCAGAGATCAAAGAATCCTTCGATTTTTTCGTTCACGCCACCAATAGCCTGAACTTCACCATGCTGGTTCATGGAGCCCGTTACTGCATAGCATTGCTTGATCGGGGTATTGGTCAGTGCTGAGAGCAGGCAGCAGAGCTCTGCCATGGAGGCACTATCACCATCGATATAGCCGTAGGACTGCTCCATCGCCAGACTGGCAGAAATCGCCAGTGGGAACTTCTGAGCATAGCGGCTGCCAAGATAACCAGTCAGGATCATGACTCCTTTGGAATGAATTGCCTGACCCAGGGCTACCTCACGTTCAATATCCACAATACCCTGACTACCGGGGTACACTGCTGCGGTAATTCGGGCGGGAGAACCAAAGCAGGCATCTCCAACAGAGAGCACCGTTAAACCATTGATCTTGCCAATCTGATCACCGTCAGTATCAATCAGGATGCTGCCTTCCAGCATATCATCCAGAATTTGCTTACTGACCCGGCCAGTTCGCTCAGCCTTGGCATCCAGCGCCCGGTCAATATGATCGTGGTTGATTTTACGGCCATTACTGGTTCGTCGAATAAAGTCAGCCTCGGCCAGCAAATCGAAGAGCTCACCAATTTTTGCCGATAGCTGAGTCTGGTTTTCGGTCATCCGGGAGCTTTGTTCTATCATCCGGGCAACGGCTGATGCAGACAGTGGTGGATAGTTTTCATCATCCGCTCGGTTTTTCAGCAGCTGGGCAAAAGCCTGAACGGTTTCAGTAGAACGCGGCAATTGGTCATCAAAGTCCACCAGTACCCGGAACATTTCGTGGAAATCAGGGTCAAGCTGCTGAAGGATGTAATAAATATCCCTAGACCCAACCAGAATCACTTTCACATGCAGTGGAATAATTTCCGGGGTCAGGGTGATGGTATTCATCAGCCCCATCTCGGAGTATGGTGATTCAATTTTTAACTGCCGCTCTTTCAGCGCACGTTTCAGTGCTTCCCAGACAAAGGGCTCTTCCAGAAGCTTATTGGCTTCAAGCAATAGATAACCACCATTGGCCTGATGCAGGGAGCCGGGACAGATCTGACGGAAGTTGGTCACCAGGGCTCCCATCTCACTGGCGTATTCTATCCGGCCAAAGAGGTTCTTATAGTTGGGGTGTGACTCGTAGATAACCGGTGCCGCTGCATCATTCTTATGGCCGACCACCAGATTGGGGGAATACAGCTCTTCAAGCGCAGAGCGTTTGCTGGCATCTTCTTTGGACTCCATTGCCCGTTCATCGGCCAGGTATTCAATCACCGTTCGGTGCAGATGCTGTTTGACGGCTTCCAGATAGTCCAGAATATTCTGCTCTTTGCTGTATTTCTTCAGCATGGGCTTCAGCAGCGGAGCCAGTGCCTGGTCAATGGTGTCCTGATTCAGGTCCTGCAGTTTTTCGTTGGATTCCCGTTTCCACTGGGGCAGTTCAACCAGTGACTCATTCAGCCGGGTTTCCAGCTCACTGATATCGTTATTGAACTTTTCCCGCTTCTTGTCCGGTAATTGAGCGAACTCAGTTTCATCCATCGCTTTACCGCCAGACATGGGTGTAAAGCTTAAGGCACCGGTATCCCGGTATAAAGCGATATCTCTCTTCAGCGCTTCCTGTTCAATCTGATCAATGGCCTGGTCATAGCGCTTATTAAAGCTGCGCTCGATGGCACTTTTCTTTTGCTGGTAAGTGGGGTTTTCAAATGCAGCAGGAAAGGTCATTAGGAGCTTATCGATAAAACTCTCAAAGTCTTTCTGCAGGTCACTGCCCAAACCAGCGGGTAGCCTGAGAGCTTTCGGCTCACGGGGGTTATCAAAGTTATTGACGTAGGCCCAGTCATCAGAGGAACTTTGCCTTTTGGCCTCTGTTTCAAGGTATTTACGGAGATAGGACATCCGGCCTGTGCCAGATTCACCCATGACGTAGATGTTATAGCCCGAGCGGTGCATGGCGACACCAAACTGAATCGCACTGGTGGCCCGCTCCTGACCCAGGATACCGACATAGTTTTCCAGTTCTTCTGTGGACTTGAAACCCAAATCCTTAACTGGTTGCTTAGCGATGAGCTGATTCGCTGTTAGTTTGAGTTTTTTCACAGGTCTTGCCATTTCCCGCAAAATGCTTACACCATGGAAGTTCAGTGAAGCAATGGTGGTCGAAGATCTTCTTTTACAAACTCTATAGTACTCTCATTAAAAAGGTTTGTCGGCCTTGAGACCAGTGTGTTGATCTGAGAATTTAGAAATTGCATAGTGATTTAAGTGTTATCAGTGGTTGCAGAGCTTTTTTATGAACTTCTGGGAAAAATGGCTGTCTGTTGTTCTATTTTTTTTTGTGGCGAATCAAGGGCATGCATTCATTGATGGTGGCCTTGATCAGTTGATTTCTACATTACCCCCCGGACATATTCACTCCATTAAAGTCATTGATGCTGAAACCGGTAAAGTTCTTTTTGACCGAAACAGTCACTTTAACTTGTTGCCTGCAAGTACAGTCAAAGCGATAACCGCCATCTCGGCATACCGTGTATTGGGAAAGGACTACAGATACTCAACGGCCTTATTGGGTAACAAGCCTTTGTCAGAGGATAAGGTCTATCCGGGGGATCTTGTTTTATCGTTTTCAGGTGACCCATCCCTTACAAGGACTGATCTTTCCGAATTGATGGGGAAACTGAATACCAAGGGTGTGAAAGTCATCCGGGGTAATATCTGGCTTGATGGTTCTAAATATGACGGGTATCCAAGGGCGGGTGGTGCCAGCTGGGATGACCATAACATCTGTTTTGCCGCTCCTGTCAGCGCCATGATATTAGACCGTAACTGTTTTTTTGGTTGGCTGGTACCTTCTGGAAAAGAGGGGCAGCGGGCAAAGATGGTTTACGATGAACCCCAATGGCAGCTGTCCATTGATAATCGAATAGAAGTGCGAAAGCCGCGGCCGCATGAACTGAATGGTTGTGTCCAGGAGGTCTGGCCATCATCAAATCATGAGTACCGTCTGGAAGGATGTATTGAGCCTGATGCTAAACCAATGCGCATGGCTTTTTCAGTACGTGATCCTGAGCGTGCTGCTATAAGGTACGTTGAATCTTTCTTGAAGGCGAATAATATCAAGCTTGAAGGAGAGGTGTTGATTGATAAGCCGCAGGGGGATTTTGAATGGGTTGTTGCCCAACATCTGTCAGTGCCTGTACCTGACTTGTTACAGCGAGTACTTGATAAATCAGACAACTTATACGCTGACAGTATTCTCAAAACCATTGGGTCGTCTGTGAATGGTAAAAAGGGTTCTTATTTCTCAGGCACAGAAGCCGTTTTGGCGATGCTAAGAGAAGATGGTATTGATCTGACCAGAAGCAGGCTGGTGGATGGATCTGGGTTGTCTCGATATAACATGCTCAGTGCTGATGATTTTACTGAAGTGCTGCAGTCGGGTTGGAGAAGCTGGGGAGAGAGAGCTCCCTGGTTGGCATCGCGGGATAATGAGCGCCGATGGTTGAAGACCGGATATATGAGCGGGGTGAATAGCATGGTTGGCTATGCTTTCCCGGAAAAGAGTTCACCTTTGATATTTGCTATTCTGCTGAATGGGTTGAGACCAGCTCAGCCGGCGACAGATGAAGATATAAGAGCATTTCACAATGAGATCAGGCTGTTTCACATTGCATTTCTTGAGCGGCTGACAGATACGCAATAAAGAAGGTGTAAGCTTTTTAGTGGTCTGTCGTATATTACGCTTAAAATTAAATGGTGAGCTACTGCCTTCGCCAGATTTCTCTTTATAATACATCGCTCTTCCACGGGCTATCCTGAAGCGGTCGCCCACGGATCAGCAAGGTGATCATTCATCGCTGGCTGGGAAGAACGATTTAAAGATGATTGTTTGGATAGAACGAAAACAATCGGTTGACAAATCAAGCCGGCGCGGTAAGATGCGCCTCTGCTGACAAGGTCTTGTCTCTTAACAAAGAGTGGCAACGTCAGCGAGTTGGAAAGCT
Organism: uncultured Endozoicomonas sp.; assembly: GCA_900299555.1. Taxonomy (GTDB): domain Bacteria; phylum Pseudomonadota; class Gammaproteobacteria; order Pseudomonadales; family Endozoicomonadaceae; genus Endozoicomonas. The sequence goes on along the minus strand of OODV01000336.1, from coordinate 10 downwards.
TCTTTCTTCT
>OODV01000310.1 GCA_900299555.1 uncultured Endozoicomonas sp. | reverse complement strand
GCTGCGAGGCCTGGAACAATCTATGCGGCGAAGCTGGACGTCTATTCAGTTTATGCTCTCGCCAGTGGGCAGTTATACAGTAGTTAGAAAAGGCAATTGGTATAAATAGAGTTACAAACAGGCTGGTAGGTATATTCCGAAATATATTGATTTGGGTCAGTTAAGGCTATGTGGTTTTTACGTATTATATCGAGCGTGCATTAGATTAATGAGGGCAGGTTCCAAAAAACAAGAAATAACCTGTTCCGGGTCTTGGCAGAGTAAACCTCAGCATGGATATTAGAAGAGAAGCGGGAGCCTTCACTCGATCCAGCCTGTAGCCCCGGAATAGTATGTCCGGGGATTTTCTTACCGCGGGCTGAGGAGCAGATTCCATTTTATGGAGATATAAAAAGAAGTGGGAGCATCAGCGTGACAGTCAATAAAGCTCGGGTTTGAGGGGACCTGAGCTTTTTTTTATCTTTTTAGAAAATGTTACGATTATTAAGTGATGTGAGTATTATTAATAAATCGTAGTTTCCCTGTCCCAGTTGGCAATGAGACAAGGCGCAATTGGGGTGAACAAAGGAGCTGATGGATTCATGCAATATCTGATTACAGGTGGTACGGGGTTTATCGGGCGCCGACTGGTTCACCGTCTGCTTAATGAAGGGCATCAGGTTGTCGTTTTGAGTCGTCAGCCGGCTAAAGACGTTCGTTTGCAGCTTTCTACCCGGGTGAAGCCCATTTCATCGCTATCTGCTGTTAATCCATCAACGTATTTCGATGCGGTGATTAATCTCGCTGGTGAAGGTATTCTGGATAAGAGATGGAGCCAGGCCAGGAAGAAGGTCTTGTTGGATAGCCGTATAGGGGTAACGTCAGAGCTTGTTGACCTGATTGAACGGATGGAGAATAAACCCGGCTGTTTCATCAGTGCATCTGCTGTTGGTTATTATGGTTTCTCTCGCTTGGGAGAACAGTTGGATGAGTCAGCCGAAGTGGGTAGTGACTTCGCAGCAACCCTTTGTGATCGCTGGGAGCAGGCTGCCAGGCGAGTTGAGGCTTTGGGGGTGCGCACCTGCATCGTCAGAGTGGGGGTGGTGTTGCATCCAAGTGGTGGAGCGTTGCAGAAGATGTTGCCTGTTTTTCGCTTGGGGCTGGGAGGGCCAATTGGTAATGGCCGGCAGGTCATGTCCTGGATTCATATGGATGATATGCTCAATGCCCTGGTCTTTCTGGTGAATCACCCGGAAACAAAAGGTGTATTCAATGCGGTGGCACCAGAAATGCTGACCAATAAAGCGTTTGCCAAAGAGCTTGGTTATGCAGTTCGTCGGCCGTCAATTATTACTACACCTGAATGTGTGCTCAGTTTGATGCTGGGTGAGTCAGCCCAGCTATTAACGGAAGGCCAGGCTGTGATTCCGAAACGGCTTCAGGATGCAGGCTTTGCTTTTGCTTACCCCAACGCCAGAAAGGCGCTGGCATCATTACTTTCTTATCTGAGATAGACTTGCCTCAATCATTAGGGGCTGTTCCTGACATGACTATTTCACAAAATCAGTGAATAAAATAACGTTTTTAAAGACTGGTTTGTAATAAAATTCCAAAACTGATTAAAGAAATCTCAAGGTTGAGAACCATGACCCAGGCTCTGGCTATAAAAAATTTAAAAAAAGTATACGGTGATGGTTTTGTTGCGCTGAAAGGGGTTGACCTGGAAGTTGCCAAAGGGGATTTTTTTGCACTTTTAGGCCCCAATGGTGCAGGTAAATCAACCACCATTGGTGTCATTTCATCATTGGTTCGCAAATCTGAAGGTAGTGTATCAGTCTTTGGCCATGATATTGAACACGATCTTGTCAGGGCTAAGCGTTCACTTGGTGTCGTTCCCCAGGAGTTTAACTTCAATCAATTTGAGAAGGTGGAAGATATTCTGGTCAGTCAGGCTGGCTATTATGGGCTCTCTGTCCGGCAGGCCAGACCCCGTATTGAGCATTACCTTAAAAAACTTGGCTTATGGGATAAACGATTTACCCAGTCCCGAATGCTGTCAGGAGGTATGAAGCGACGCCTGATGATTGCCAGGGCTCTTATTCATGAGCCGGAACTGCTGATTCTTGATGAACCCACCGCAGGTGTGGATATTGAGCTTCGCAGAAGTCTCTGGGAGTTTATTAAAGAGATTAATGACCAGGGCACCACCATCATTCTAACGACCCACTATCTTGAAGAGGCTGAGCAGCTCTGTCGAAATATCGCCATTATTGATCAGGGCGAAATTGTTGAAAATACCAGTATGAAGCAACTGTTAAGCCTGTTGCAGAAGGAAAGCTTTGTACTGGATTTGCGGCAGCCAATTGAGCAAACACCTGTGTTCTCGGGCTATAAGGTGAGCAAAATTGACAGCTACTCGCTGGAAGTAGAAGTGGATAAAAATACCGGGGTTAATGACCTGTTCAGGCAGTTGAGCGAGCTTAAGATTGAAGTTGCCAGTATGAGAAATAAAAACAACCGACTGGAAGAGCTGTTCGTCAATATGACGAAGGGGGTCTTGAAGGGCGTTGACGCAAAGGGAGAAAGGGCGTGATGTCAGGTCTGGAAAATACGGGGCGGCAAGATTTGCCGGAAAGGCCGCAGCGCAGCGAATACAGCTATCACTGGGTTGCCTTTGTGACGATCTTTGCCAAGGAAGTACGGCGTTTTATGAGAATCTGGCCACAGACCCTATTGCCGCCAGCTATCTCAATGGTGCTTTATTTTGTCATTTTTGGTGCTGTTATTGGTTCCCGTATTGGCACGATGAGTGGCTTTAGCTATATGACATACGTTCTGCCAGGACTGGTAATGATGTCGGTTATCACCAACAGCTTCAGTAATGTGGCCTCAAGTTTTTTCAGCAATAAATTTCAGCGAAGTATTGAAGAGGTCCTGATATCACCCGTTCCTAACTGGATCATTCTGGCAGGCTATGTTCTGGGTGGTGTTGCTCGGGGAGTGATTACCGGAGCCATCGTTATGGGGCTGGGATTATTCTTTGTTGAGCTGGAAGTCTATGATGTTTTTGCTACGCTGCTGGCTGTGGTGATGACCGCGACTTTGTTTGCGCTTGGCGGTTTTATTAACGGTATCTTCGCCCGAAAGTTTGATGATGTCTCTATCATTCCAACCTTCGTTTTGACACCCATGACCTACCTTGGCGGTGTGTTTTACTCCATCGAAATACTGCCTGAGTTCTGGCAGAAAGTCTCCATGCTGAACCCGATTCTCTATCAGGTGAATACGTTTCGCTATGGACTTCTGGGTGAGGCGGGTGGTATTGATACCGGCTTTTCTTTTGTTGTAATGCTACTGGCTATATTGTCACTGGGTGCATACAGCTTGCACCTGCTGAAAACCGGTCGTGGCCTGAGAAGTTGATGGTTGTTTGACATGAGTGATGTTCTGCATGCTTCACCGCTGGGTAAAAACAGCGAGTACAAATCGGAATACGATCCTTCGCTACTGTTTCCTATTGAGCGCAAAGACAAGCGTGAAGAGCTGGGTATTGATCCGGATAATTTGCCATTTTATGGTCGTGACCTCTGGTATGGCTATGAGCTTTCCTGGTTAAACATGTCTGGGAAACCAGTAGTACGCGTGGCTCAATTCGAGTTACCTTGTGATTCACCTTGCCTGGTTGAGTCCAAGTCTTTCAAGCTTTATCTCAACTCATTTAATCAGTCCCGCTTTGAAAGTGCTGAACAGGTTGCAGAACGAATGACTCAGGACCTTTCTGCGGTAGCAAAAGCGCCGGTAGCTGTGTGGCTATATACCATCGATGAATTTGAGGGGCGGGCTTTTGATAGTACGCCGGGAATCAATATTGATGAGCTGGATGTGGCTGTGGATTGTTATCGATATGACCCAAATCTACTGGCCAGACATTCTATTGGTGATGAGCCAGAGTCTGATGGAATAGTCAGTGAAACGTTGCATACACACCTGCTGAAATCCAACTGCCCTGTTACCGGCCAGCCTGACTGGGGAACGCTGGTGGTCAGTTATCGTGGAGAGTTGGTTGATCATTCATCGTTACTGAAATATGTCTGCTCATTCAGGGATCATCAGGAATTCCATGAGCAATGTGTTGAGCGTGCGTTTATTGATCTGCAGAAACATTACAAGTTTGAAGAACTGACGGTCTATGCCCAATATCTTCGTCGGGGTGGACTTGATATTAATCCATGGCGTAGCACATTAGATGTCAAACCAGAGGCTCTCAGGTTTATTCGGCAATAGACCTCTTCAAAGATTAGTATGTTTGATCAATGTATTGTGTTACAACAAGCTTCAGGTTTTACCTGTTTTACATAGGCAATGTTTTTCTCCATTCATGCCCCCTCTGGCTGCCTGCAATATTGTCTTTGTAAGCAGATCCCTGTTTAGGATTTAGAAAGGGCTTCATTGCAGGAAGATCATCTTGTTCTTGGTGATATCTGTCGTAATGTGGTGGGAGTGGGCCTTTAATAATTACGCTTTCTGGCTGACTCCGTGGTGCTTTCAAACGGAGGCTGGCCGGCTTCTCGGTCAGGGGGCATTCTGGGCTGCTTTCCCCTGCCAGTCCTGATGTTCGACCTGAAGTTAAAGTATTCATCTGGTTTGGAGAAGGGCATGCTTCTTCAGCAGCCTTTTTTTTCAGTCCATTATTCGTTGCTTCATGAGCATAAGTAGCGGCCGGTTTGGTTGTTGATAGTGAAGTTTTATCTGAGCGGATTGGAACGGTTGTTTTGGGGCTTGAGTGTTTTGGTGTATAAGCTGTAGTTTGCTGCTTCGACGACTCCAGTGAATTGCTAGCGACAGTTCTACTGGCAGCACCATAGCTCGATGTCATATTGTTTCCTCCGATGAATGTTATGGGGTGTAGTTGATCCAATATAGTTTCCAGTTCGTGTGACACAGTATCATGGTGATCTTCTGGACTTAGTGGACCGGTGAGTTTAGATAACAGTGGAGGCATGGGTCCATACCTGGGAGCCACTCTGTCGTAACAGCTTCGGTCTGGTAATGTTGACGATTTCGTAACCGTATGTTTTTTATCCGCTGGTTTTGGTTCTGGTTCTGGTACTTGGGTAGGAAGGACTGGTATTGGTGTTTTTAGGGGTTCAAATGAGGATAACGTAACCCTGTAGCGGGCTTCTGTATCGTTTGTTTCAGAATGGTGCGGTGTCTCAGATTCTTCCTTGAAACTTGATGATCGATCCAGTTGTAAAGAATGCCTGAAGGAGGACTTTGCAGATAAAGAGTGTCTATAGTCACTGAACCTTTCGAAGCGTTGTGAGGTATCTGCTCGGTAATGACTATGTGAAGAAAGCAGCGACACTTGTGAATTAGAGCTCTGAATGCTCCTGTTATCCAGAGTATTTCTTGATGAGCCAGATCCTCTGGTATTGATGGTTGCATGTCTTTGAACGTCAGGGCTATCAGTGACCGGGGGGGCATGAACATAGATATAACTACTTACAAGGTAAGAGTATCCTGCCGCAGTAAGAGCATCTAAAACTTTCTGAGAAGCAACTTCAGCCAATATAGCAGCACGAAATAATCCGGATAATGTGTTTCTGTTGCTAAGATTTTTCAGTTCTATTTTGAATTTATCATATTTTTCTCCTTCCAATTTGTTTTTTAATTCCTTTCTTATTTTATCGATAGAAACATCTTTCTTTGGATTTCCTCTTTTGGTTAAGGCTTCCAGTATGGTTGGATCATTCATTAATCTAAATAATAGTTCTGTATCATTATTTTGAGCAAGGGTGCTGACAGCCTGTAATGTGACTTCTGGCTGACTTTTGGCTATTAATATTCGTGACTCCAAGAGGTCATCTGTTAAGTTATACTGCCCAACTAAAAACTCGGAAAGGTGTTTTCGCTGCATAGGTGGGCATAGCCCTTTTGCCTTTGTCAGTAAAGTCACATATTCCATTCCTTCTGAGAGCATTCTGGCATCATGCCCAAAACAAGTTCGCACCTGATTATCTGTATATTGAGCAGACTCCACACTTACTCCCTGTGGATAGTGTGATGGAGGTCTTCCGGAAGCAGAGTATATGTTGATATCCATAATGAGGCTTTTGTGTTGTTGCTCGGACTATTGAGTAGCATTGTTATAATGTGGATATCCAATTGTAGTCGGCATTCTACAGAGGCTTGAAATTTACAATTTGCAGAGAAATGTGATTTATAGAGTTATATAAATTAGTTAATTAACTGGTCAACTTGTTTTTTGATTTCTCTTGGTTGCAAATGCAACATGCCTTCGGTACTTGAAATATCATCCTTCAAAAGTTTCTGAGTTGCTTCATCCAGAGCTTGAATAATCTTCCTGCGCTCAAATTCATCAATGCTGTTTGTATCCAGGCTGAAAGAAAAGCCTTTGGTATCAAGCTCAAAGTAACTTTTCTGCAGGCCAAGGTTGCGGCGAAGGTCTATAACCTTATAAATGGGTACTGAACGACTGAATCCTTTTACCTGTATTCCCCCTTTGGACTGACAAAGCACAACATCTCTAACCAGTGACCAGGTTTCGTGAGACAGCAGGATCTGATTGGGTTCTGCAGCGCTTTCCAGACGGCTGGCCAGATTAACTTCCCGGCCAAGCAAGGTGTAGTCCATACGGGACTCTGCACCGAAATTGCCAACGGTGCAGTAACCGGTATTAATACCAATTCTGATGCGAAGTGGATTCTGGATCCCTTTGGCAATCCACTGTTTACGCAGTACCTGCATATGCTTCTGCATCTCAATAGCCATGGAGACAGCAGCCAGCGCATCTTTTCGGTAGCCTCGGGTCTTGGGATCACCAAAAAAGATCATAATACTGTCACCGATAAACTTATCAATGGTGCCACCGTACTTCAGCGCAATACGGGACATGTCATTCAGATAGGTGTTCAGCAGTTCGGTCAGTACCTCTGGTTCCAGCTCTTCGGCCAGATCAGTAAAGCCTTTGATATCGGAAAAGAAGACCGTCAGTTTTTTTCGCTGGCTCTCCAGTTTGGTGTTGCGCTTACCAGAAAAAATGGACTCCCAGACCTGGGGAGAAAGGTATTTGGCCAGGCTGCTGGCAAGCCTGCTATAACGCCGCCTCTGCTGCTGGGCAGTGAGCTGGATAGCCTGAAAATGCTGCTCTCTTTGTCTCAGTGTATAGGCAAGATAGGATACGAAAATAAGCATTCCGAGAAGGCTTATAAATGTCGCATCTTTCCCGGTCGAAATGGTGATGTTGAGCTCAGTGAAGTGGTGAATAAACAAAGCAGCTGCAGCAGAGGGAATGGTTATCAGCAGCCCTCTGGGACCCTGAAGGTATATGGCCCAGCCTGCCAGTAAAATAGCCAGCAGCATGCTACTGACCATTGGGAAATTGACAAGAGTGATTAAAGCCCCAACATTCAGAGAGTCTACGAAAAGAGTGGCCAGCGGCCTTTTGTTGTCAACTGTCTCCTGATTTTTTCTACGAAATAGCGCATTGATAACCAGGTTTGAAAGCTGGGGAAAAACCGATAAATAGGCGACAGCACCAAGAAAGATGCCAGGAAGGTACTGATTGGCCAGCCCATAAACAATCACTGAGGCTGTAAGCCAATAGGCCAGAACTCTTGGAGAGAGCCGGAGGCCTCGATTCAGGGAGGGAGATACAGTTTTTTTTTTGGATTGCATTAGAATCGATTCATAGCCAAGCCTGATAGTACCGTCAGCGGTATGCTGTGAGCTGGCAAGTCTAACATGCAAAAAAGCTCAAATCTGTATCTCATGTAACCCTTTACCAAATTAACGAACACTTTCGTTGTACTCATTGATCATCTGATCAACCAGTCGCTCACAACTGATAGTATCCGTTATGCCTCCAACACCCTGGCCAGCAGACCAGACATCCTGCCAGGCTTTTGAGCTGTCTGCTCCAATGGGCGTGAGTTTTTCGCCAAAGTTAACATTGCCTGGGTTGAGCAGGGCATCCATGTCATAGCCCGAGTTGATCAAGCTCTGTTTCATAAAGTTTGAAGGTACACCCGTCACAGCAGGTGTATGAACAATATCTTCAGCGCTGGAGTCAATGACCATGGCTTTATGTCCTGAAGGTGCTCGACTTTCAAGAGTATTGATAAAGCGAGTGCCGACATAGGCCAGATCGGCTCCCATGATCTGAGCAGCATGAACCTGGTGTCCATGGTTAATACAACCGCCCAGCAGCAGGGTCTTATTCCAGAATGTCCGGATTTCTTCAACCAGTGCAAAGGGGTTTAGGGTGCCAGCATGGCCTCCAGCGCCACCACTGACGGCAATAATACCGTCAACATTGGCGGCAGCGGCTTTTTTAGCGTGCCGGACACTGGCCGCATCGTGAAAAACAATGCCGCCATAATCATGGACCCGGTTAACCACATCACGCATAGCGCCCAGTGCCGTGATTACCAACGGTACTTGGTATTTAATGCAGAGTGCCAGATCCGCTTCCAGTCTGGGATTCGATTCGTGAACAATTAAATTCACACCAAACGGCGCTGGTTGTTTTCTGGTCTGTTGTTCAAAATCTGACAGTTCATTGGTAATTTGAATCAGCCATTCTTCCAGCCCTTCACTGGTTCGCTGATTCAACGCTGGAAATGTACCAACAATGCCTTTCTTGCAGCCAGCGATGACAAGGTCAGGGCCGGACACCAGAAACATGGGGGCCATGACGACTGGAATGGTCAGTCGGTTCTGCCATTGATCAGGCAGAGTCTGGTTTGCACATCGTGTTGAAGACTCTTTTGAAAACACCCGTGATACTCCTGAAACTATTATTCTTCTAATTCAATCAAAAGTTGGCGGCCTTTCACCTGGTCGCCTGGCTGCGCATTGATATTACCAACAATGCCATCCATGCCTGCCCTGAGCGGATGTTCCATTTTCATGGCTTCGACCACGATGAGTACATCGCCGCATTTTATGGTTTGTCCCTGCTCAACCAGAAGATCGACCACCACACCATCCATCGAGGCAAGAATCTGGCTGGAGCTTGCCTTATTGTCTTTTGTCACCATAAACGTCTGATCGGTGAACCGCAGGTTTCCCCGGTGGCTGGCGAGCCACAGCTCTGGCACTTCCACATTACGATTGATGGAGAAGGTCGCTGTTTTCATTACGCCGTCGGCAATATAACGCAGCTGGTGGCTACTGCATTCAATCAGCTGAAATTCCATGGCAGTCTGATCGAGTTCTTTGCTTACAAAAGAGATGCGGTAGCTACTTTGACCTTGTTTGGAAATTTTTACGGTTTGCAAATGATCATCACAGCCAAGCTTGATTGGCCTTTCGAAGGATAGGGTGGTCTGGAGGTTACTATTTTCTGCCTTAGGCCCTTCACTTAGCAGTAAAGCGGCAAGTAACCACTCTTCATGGGTGACGACCTGTGAGGTCAGGCTGGCGTTACTGGCGAATTGATCCCGGATGAAATCGGTGGTGGCCTGACCACTGACAAAGGCTTCGCTCTGGAGTAGCTCACTGAGAAAACAGCGATTATCCCGTAACCCTAACAAGTGAGAGTCTTGTACTAATCTCAATAAACGACGCCGGGCCTGCTCCCGGTTATCCCCATAAGCAATGAACTTTGCCAGCATCGGGTCATAGTGAGCACTGATCTGGTTGCCTTGCTGGATGCCCGAATCCACTCTGATCCCGTTGAAAGCGTCACCGGATACACTGTCGGTCAAGGCTGGTTGCCATAGCGATAGGGTGCCTGTCTGGGGCATAAAGCCATTAGCCGGGTCTTCTGCATAGAGGCGGACTTCGATAGCGTGACCATTTAATTGGATTTGGTCCTGAGTGAGTGGTAATTTCTCACCAGCAGCCACTCTTAATTGCCACTCCACAAGATCCAGGTTGGTCACCAGCTCAGTAACCGGGTGCTCGACCTGAAGCCGTGTATTCATTTCCAGAAAGTAGAACTCATTTTCACTGGTCAGTAGAAATTCAACCGTGCCGGCACCAACATAATGACAGGCCTTGGCTGCAGAGATCGCGGCCTGACCCATTAACTCCCTCAGTTCAGGTGTCATTGCTGGTGAAGGCGCTTCTTCAATGACCTTCTGATGGCGCCGCTGCATGCTGCAATCTCGTTCGCCTAAATGAATGGTGTTGCCTTGGGTGTCAGCAAAAACCTGCATTTCGATATGACGGACAGAGGTCAGTGCCTTTTCTAGAATCAGCTCATCACAGCCAAAGGCGCTGGCTGCTTCAGAGCGTGCTGATTTAAGCGCATCTTCCAGTTCGGAAGCGTGGTTTACGACACGCATTCCCCGGCCGCCTCCCCCCGCAGAGGCTTTCACCATAATTGGATAGCCGATACTTTCTGCGGCGCTGGTGAGCGCTTCATCACTTTGCTCCTTGCCTTCATAGCCAGGAATACAGGGGACGTTTGAAGCAAGCATAACCTCTTTCGCGGCTCGCTTACTGCCCATCAACTCAATGGATTTAGAGTCGGGTCCAATAAATACCAGGCCCTGTTCATTACATGTCTCTGCAAATTCAGGGTTTTCGGATAAGAACCCATAGCCGGGGTGGATGGCATCACTGCCTGTGATTCGGGCAGCATTAAGGAGTTTGTTGATATTTAAGTAGCTGTCACTGGCCAGCCCCTTACCTATACAGACGGCTTCATCGGCCAGCCGAACATGAGGGGCATCACCGTCGGGTTCTGAATAGACAGCAACGGTCCGATACCCAAGCGATTTGGCAGAGGCAATGACACGCCGGGCAATTTCACCGCGATTGGCTACTAATACTTTATGAAACATGCTCTTCCCCTATCGCCAATTCGGTTTACTTTTATTCGCAAAAGCCCTGGCACCTTCACGGCCTTCTCCCTGGACGCTGTCAGCAAAGTGAATAGCGGCTTCATCCAGTAATGATGCCATGGGCAGCTTGCCTACTTTGTGCATCAGAGCCTTGGTTGTGGCTGTGGCCTGAGGCGCGCAGTTCATCGCCGCTGATACGGCCAATGTCAGTTGGCTGTCCAGTTCGTCCTGAGTCTGGGAGACATGATGAATAAGGCCAAGTGTCAGAGCCTGTGCTGCTGGAATTCTCTGTCCAAGCAACGCCAGTCGTCTTGCCTGGGTCAGGCCAATACGGTCAACCACGAAAGGGGCGATCTGTGCCGGTATGATTCCTAGAGAGGTCTCAGGCATGGCAAATGCCGAGGTGGTATCGCTGATCGCGACATCACTGATACAGGCAAGGCCAAAACCACCACCCAGCACGGCCCCCTGTAAAACAGTAATGACCACGCAGGGCAGGGTATTCGCCTGTTCCAGCATCAGGCCAAAGGAGCGGTTGAATTGGGCCAGTTCGTTCCGGTCACTGGCGATGGCCTGCATTTCTTTGATATCCCCACCCGCGCAGAAATTTCCGTCCGCTCCACGGATGATGAATACCCTTACCTGTTGCTCAACTGCTCGATTCATGACCTGAGTCAGTTCGTTGACCATGGTCAGATTCATAGCATTGGCCTGCTTTGGCCGGTTCAGGGTAACGGTTAGAACATCCGCCTGTTGCTCAACGAGCAGGGTTTTGTAGATTTCTGGAATGCCCACTGTGATTACCCCAGCGCTTTAGCCATATTTTTGCCAATAATCCCGAGCATAATTTCATCAGCACCGCCGCCAATGGAGCCAAGACGGTTATCCCGGTAGAAGCGGCTTACGACGTTATCCCACATAAAGCCCATGCCTCCCCAGTACTGCAGGCAGGCATCACTGACTTCTCGTGAAAGGCGACCGGATTTTAATTTGGCCATGGAGGCAAGCTGCGTGACATCTTCACCCTGGCTGTATCGTTCACAAGCCTGATAAGTCAGGGCCCGAAGCGCCTCAACTTCTGTTTGCAGCTCTGCCAGTCGAAACAGGATGGACTGGTTGGCAATCAGAGGTTTGCCAAAGGCGTTGCGCTCCCGAGTGTAGGTAAGCGTGTCGTTTATACAGATTTCCATCCCTTTCAGTGACATGGCCGCAACGTATAGCCGCTCCTCCTGAAACTGCTGCATCTGCATGACGAAGCCGCCACCTTCCGGGCCAATCCGGTTTTTTTGGGGAACCCGTACGTTATCAAAGAAAATCTGTGCGGTATCAGAACTGCGCATGCCCAGTTTGTTGAGTTTTTCCGAGAATGAAATTCCAGGTGTATCGGTAGGAACGATAATCAGTGATTTGTTCTTGTGGGCCGGTTCGTCAGAGGTATTGGCCAGCAGGCAGATAAAGTCAGCCTGAGTGGCATTGGTGATCCACATTTTGCTGCCATTGATAATGTAGTCGTCACCGTCTTTCATGGCCGTTGTCTTGATGGCAGCAACATCACTGCCGGCTCCGGGCTCGCTGACACCGATACAGGCTACCCTATCGCCAGCAATGGCCGGTGCCAGGTATGTCTCACGGACATAATCACTGCCGAACCGTGCCAGTGCCGGGGTGGCCATGTTGGTCTGTACGCCAATGGCCATCGGTATACCACCGCAGCGAATGGCGCCGAACTCTTCTGCCGCCAGCACTTCAAAGGTGTAATCGAGCCCCATACCACCATTTTCTACCGGTTTGCTGATACCGAGCAGACCCAGGTCACCCATCTTTTTGAAGAGGGCTTTAGCAGGAAACAGGCCAGCCTCCTCCCAGCTATCGACATGGGGATTCACTTCATTTTCTACAAAGTTTGCAATGGTGCGTTTAAGCTCCAGATGTTCCTGGGTGAGTATCATGATATTTCCTGGTTTATTGTTGTTATTGGCGTTTTTATTAGGAAACAGGATTAAAAACGTGCGACACCAAATGTATTATTTTTGAGGTGTCTGTTGTCTGCCTGCCTGCAAATATCCAGCAAATTAGCCAGCAATTCCCGCGTATCACGGGGATCAATTAAGCCATCATCCCAGAGGCGGGCTGTGCCAAATAGTGCGGTTGACCCCGCATTGAGTTTTGCCGCAGTGGCAGCCTCCATTTGTTCGAGTTGTGATGGATCGGGTTCCTGTCCCATTTTGCGCATTTTCTCTTCACTGACGATCCGCAATACTTTGCCAGCCTGTTCGCCTCCCATTACTGCCGTTCGGGCGTTGGGCCATGAGAAAATAAAGCGTGGGTCCAGGCCTCGACCACACATGGCGTAGTTGCCAGCGCCGTAGGAACCGCCAATTAAAATGGATATTTTGGGGATGCTGGCATTGGCCACCGCCTGAATCATCTTTGAACCATGCTTGATAATGCCACTTTGCTCTGCGTCAGTGCCCACCATAAATCCAGTGGTGTTATGAAGGAAAAGCAGTGAGCGGTGACTCTGTTCACAGAGCTGAATAAACTGCGCTGCCTTGTTAGCACCTTTTGCGGTTATTGGTCCATTGTTGCCAATAATGCCAACGCTGTGACCGTCAATATGCGCAAAGCCGCAAACGGTCTGCAGATCGAAATCGCTTTTGAAATCGCTGAAGGCCGAGCTATCAACCAGTCGTGCAATGACTTCTCTCACATCGTAGGGCTTTTTGCTGTCACAGGGGATAATGCCCAGCAGTTCATCACTGTGATATCGTGGCGGTTTACTTTCGCGTTTCTCAGGCAATGCCAGTCGTTCATTCCAACCAAGGCTCTGGGTGATATCTCGGGCAAGGGCTATTCCCTCGACATCATCCTGAGCCAGATAGTCCGCTGTACCGGCTTGATAAACATGAATATCACTGCCACCGAGTTCTTCATCGGTGGCAATCTCACCGGTAGCAGCCTTAAGCAGAGGCGGTCCTGCCAGAAACATTTTGGTTTGATTCTTAACAGCCACCACGTAGTCGGACAAACCCGGCTGATAGGCGCCGCCAGCAGTGGCATTACCATGTACGACAGTGACCTGAGGTATGCCAGCTTTTGACAAACGAGCCTGGTTGGCAAACGCCCGGGCACCAGGGACAAAGACGTCCGTGGCGTAGGTCAGGTTTGCTCCACCACTTTCCGCAAGCGTGATCAGAGGTAATTTATTCTCACGTGCAATCTCCTGCAGTCGCAGGGTTTTCTCAAGGCCGGTAGGAGAGATGGTGCCGCCTTTTATGGCACTGTTATTGACCTGCAGCATGCACCGAACACCACTGACAAACCCGATGCCTGCGATAATCCCGCCACCCGCTGTTGAGCCATCCTTATCATCGTGCATTTTATAACCGGCCAGAGAGCTTAGCTCAATAAAACTGGAACCGGGGTCGAGGAGTAGTGCTAAACGTTCGCGGGGCAGGAGTTTGCCTTTGCTGTGGAATTTATCCCTGGCACTGTGGGCTTTATCGAGCGTTGCCTTCTCAAGGCATCGAAACTGTTCAATGGCCGATAGCATGGCGTTTCGATTCTCGCTGAACTCCTGGCCATGAAGGTCTATTTGAGAGTCAATGATCCTCACTCTGTCTCCCCCGCAACCTGTTCATACAGGCTTTTATTGATAGGAATGGGTATCGAAAGTAATTGCTGAGCAAGGGCCTTTCCCTGTGGATCGATACGCAGGCTGGCCATGCCACCACCACCGAGACAGTGGGTCATGACAATATTGATACTGTTTAATGCGGGTAGCTGATAGCGAATAACCTCACTCCGATCACTCATTAGATGAGCAAAGTATTCTGCAATTCGGTGAGGAGTTAATGCCTTTTCAATATACGGCAAATAACTTTTATCCCGGGCAATAATACCAATATTGCAGTGGTTACCTTTGTCACCACTGCGTCCTAGAGCGAGCTTGATCAGAGGCACGGTAAATTCAGGACTGGTATTCAGTGGTTCGGGCAGTGGCTTATCCTTCCAGGTGTTTTCTAAGGAATCTGCAGCCTGTCCTGAAATAACGGATACCACTTCAGATTCACTCTCTCGGGTATTGATCAGCCGGTAAGTGGGCGAAATATCACGTTTGTTGATTAAGAAAGAGAAGAGGCAAAGGCGAGGGCTTGGCTTTGGGCGACCTCCCACTAGACCCGTAATGCCTGGAGCCATGGCTGTTGCCGCCTGGGCAATCTCAGAGCCAAATAACTGCAGGGCTTTTTTATTCTGATGGGAAGTGGCAATTTTTACCACGACTTCACGAGGTTGAGCCTGGCCTGTCAGTGCTTGAGCACCATAGGTTGATTCGGTACCCAGTACTTCAATATTAACATCGTTGAAGTCATCCAGGCCTTTCAGTGTTAACAACCCACGGACTCTTTGAATAATTGCATCAGCAACTGCCTGCCCCTTTTCGCCAGCATCAATGCCTCCGATCATAAAAGTGGCTGTTGAACGAAAGCCATCCATATAGGTCGCGCTGACTTTATATTGGGGCGTACAAGGGCGACCTCTGGCTCCAGTTACCCGCACTTGGTTGGTGTCAGTTTGCTCCAGCGTTACCTGACTGAAATCGCAGGTGACGTCAGGCAGTAAATACGCTTCGGGATTACCAATTTCATAGAGAATCTGCTCAGCAACGGTGTTGCAGCTCACCAGTCCACCGGTGCCAGAACATTTGCTCACAATAAATGAGCCATCCTCCTGGCACTCAATAATGGGAAAACCCATATTGGCATAATCATCTTTCACCAGACGCCAGTCGGTAAAATTACCCCCGGTTGCTTGGGTTCCACATTCGATAACATGGCCCGCCAGGGAGCCCTGCGCCAGTTTGTCGTAGTCCTGCCAGGACCAGCCAAACTCATGAACCAGTGGGCCAAGTACGACCGCACTGTCCACAACCCGGCCAGTAATCACAATATCTGCACCCGCAGCCAGTGCTGTCGTAATAGAAGGAGCACCCAGGTAAGCGTTCACGCTGGTTAAGTGGTCGGGTATCGGTTTGCCACTGAACATATCCACGATATGGGGATGTGATTGCTGGTTGGCCTGAAAAGCTTGTGTCAGGTTGTCTCCCTCAACGACGGCGATCGTCAGGTCAACCCCTGAGTCTGCAACGACTTTTGCCAGTGCTTCAGCGCAACCCATGGCATTGATGCCACCAGCATTGCTGCACACCTTAATACCCTGGGTTTTGATCTGACCAAGCAGCGGCTTCAATGTGGCAATGAAATCGGGAGCAAACCCAGCGGATGGATTTTTCATTTGTGCACCGGCCATGATGGACAGCGTCATTTCTGCAAGGTAATCAAAAACCAGGTAATTGAGTTGACCACCGTTAACCAGCTGGTGGGCAGCAGTGGCAGTATCACCCCAGAAGGCGGAGGCACAACCGATTCGAACTTTTTTTTCAGGTGTCTTTTGATGTGACATGGGTGAGTTTGATGACAAATATTGTTATTGTTTGATGGAGATTACCAAGCAAGTGATTGGTTGGGAAGTGGTTGAGCTAAAAAACAAGCGTTTGCTTTGTGGAATGCTGCTGCTTTTCCAGCTGTGTTAAAAATTATAATTTTAGAACTCAAACAGACGTCTTATGTCATTTATTGCACTCAGTGCCCAGCAAACCGCAGAGCTTTCCCGGCAGCTGATTGATCAGGGATTAATTGTTGCCCCGGAGAGTGCTAAGGGCCGCCTGCTGAAATCTGCGGCACGATTATTCAGAACCAATGGCTACGAGAGGACGACGGTCAGGGATCTGGCAAAAGATATCGGGATACAATCCGGTAGCCTGTTCCATCATTACCCCAGTAAGCAGGAGATTCTGCGCAGTGTGGTGGAAGAGACCATCTTACTGAATATTGAAACCATGAAATTGTCACTGAGCCTGAATCAGGGGGTCAGGGATCGACTTTATGGCCTTATTCTCTGCGAGCTGCAGTCCATTCTGGTGGATAATGGTGCGGAGATGGCCGTTCTGGTCTACGAGTGGCGTGGGCTTAATGATGAAAATCAGAGTGAAATTCTGAAGTTAAGAGATGAGTATGAGCGACTGTGGATTGATGTTCTGGAAGAGGCCAGGGAGCAGAATTTGATTGTCATTCCACCGGCCATGTTACGACGGCTATTAACCGGCTCCATCAGTTGGAGTATCAACTGGTTTAAGCCTGATGGTGATTTGTCCCTGGAAGCCCTGGCAGAGATGATTTTGTCGATGGCCTTGAATACATCAAAACCGTAAGTAATGGGTGGGAGTGATTGATGAATGCTATAGAGCTTTTGTTGGAAAGGGTTTCCACACCGATGCTGGATGAACCAGCACCCAGCGATCAGCAACTGGATGTCATGTTTCGGGCTGCCCTGAGAGCTCCTGATCATGGTCGTATTCGCCCCTGGCGATTTTTGAAAGTCAGTGGAGAAGCGCGGGAGGCTCTGGGGGAGTTGATGGCACAAGCGGCTCTGGAAGATCAGCCGGACCTCTCAGAAGATGCACTGGCTCGTTTCAGAGGGATGCCGCTTCGTGCGCCTATGCTGGTACTGGCCATCTGCCCGGTTAAGAAGCATCCAAAGGTTCCGGAGATTGAGCAGAAGATGTCTCTAGCGGCTGCCGTTCAATCTTTGCTGCTGGCTGCCCATGCCCAGGGGGTAGGGGCGATCTGGCGAACCGGAGATCTTTGTTACCACCCCGCACTGGCAAAAGGCCTGGGTCTTGCTGACAATGAGCAGTTAATGGGGTTTATCTATCTGGGTAAGCCTGCGGGCGTTAAAAAGAAAGTGCCTGCGCTGGATATAGGCCAATTTGTTTCTGTCTGGACAGGGGAGCTTCAGGTTTCTTAGAAGGTGGAATTAGTATAATTTCATCTTTACCACAGAGTCACGGAGGAAAAGCCTTTTCTCCGTGACTCTGTGGTCAGCTTATTATTTGTTGAGCAGGTAGAGAAACATCAATAGGTTCAAATTAGAAACAGGTTCAGCGAACCATAATGTGGGGGATAATAAAGTCTTCCAGGTCCTCTTCGTTTACGTCAACTTCTGAATGCACCCAGCCTTTGACCGAGATTCCTGCTGTGTGAACAGATGTATTGCAGCCGGAAACCAATGGGTGCCAGCTGGACAGTGGCTTTTCTTCACTGATCAGTCGGTAGGCACAGGTTTCGGGTAGCCAATGGAAGTTCTTAACATCCTTTAGTGTTAATACCGTGCAGTCAGACACTATCTGTTTTCGGTTTGGGTAATCCCGACACTGACAACTGTCAGTATCCAGTAACCGGCAAGCGACTGACGTATAGTAGACTTCATCCGTGTCTTCATCTTCCAGCTTGTGTAGGCAGCATCGGCCGCAACGGTCGCAAAGGCTTTCCCATTCATCGGATGTCATTTCTGACAGGGTTTTGGTTTCCCAGAAAGGTTGTACAGTCATATTGGATCGTTAAACGAAAGAAACTCATCCGGCAGGCGGATTGTGTAGTCATCTTCTTGTCCCTGAGAATCAGACGGTGGCATTTGCAGGTAGTACCCGTTACTGGTCAGCCCCTCAAGTACACTGGCGGTTTCAACTCTGGCCAGCTTTTTAGTCGGGGTCAGCAGCAGATCAAAAACATGGACAGGCTCGCCGAATGCCTTCAGCAGCTGCTCAGGGATTATCTGCTCCAGAGAGGCACCTTTGGTCACATAAAGGTACATCTCGTTCCGCTTGGGGCTTTTGTAAATCGATACCAGCGACTTCATTCAGTGGCCTTTTTCTTCCATTGCATTGAGCTGATTTATCAAAGGGGGGCCGATGATATCACGACGCCAGCCCGTGAGTGTATCAGGCAGGGAAAAATGGCCATTATCCAGCCAGCTGCGCAGCAGTGGCGATGTCAGCTTGTTGGGCGTCAGCAGCTCAAGAGGGATTTCCAACTCAACGGCCTGTTGAGATATCAGGGTTTTGATCTGCTTTCCCCAGTCCTTTGCGTTTTTGGGTAAAGGGGGGGGGGGGAGCCGGGCCTCTGCTCCGCCGGGATTTGGCTGGCTGCATTGATGATATCCAGTATTTGTTCGCCATGATGACGGATAATACTGGAGCGCATGTCCGGTATTTCCCGGAGTGCATTGATGGCCTTGGGTTGAAATCTTGCCAGTGGCCAGAGACTGCCTTTCGGGATAATCCTGTTTCTGGGAACATCTTCCTTGCGGGCTGCAGTCTCACGGAAATAACAAAGGGCTTTTAATACAGCCAGCTGTTGAGGCCGTAACTGCCATGCACGTTTTACATCTTGCCAGGCATTATCTGGATCATAAGGAAGCACATTGAGTGTTAATGACAGGCACTCATCATCCAGCCACGCTTTTTTAGGTGTCTGTACCAGTAATTGATTAAGGTGCTGATAGACCTTAAGCAAGTGAGTGACATCCAGACTGGCATAACGAATCTGAGCTTCTGTTAATGGTCTTTGCCGCCAGTTCGAACGGGTTTCATCCTTGGGCAGATCAATATTTAATATATGTTTTAATAATGCCTGGTAGCCCATGGAAAAACCAAGGTTAGCAAATGCTGCTGCAAGCTGGGTATCAAACAGTGGTCGTGGGACGGTACCGGTTAATAACTTGAAAACCTCCAAGTCTTCACTGCATGCGTGAAGCACCTTGATCACATTTGGATTTTCAAACAGTTTAGCGAGAGGAGACCATTGGCTAATCTCCAGAGGGTCAATCAAAAAAACATCAGCCCCGACCCCTAACTGAATAAGGCCAGGCAGTGGATAGAATGTATCAGTACGAATGAACTCCGTGTCCAGGGCAATCGCATCAAGAGCAGACCACTGTTGGCAGTAGTCTTCCAATGTCTGATTGTTGATTATCCAGACGGGCTCTGGAGGCAAAAGTGGCATAGCTAATGGTTCTAATGGAAAACTCTATTATAAACAGTCATGAGCTACTGTTGATAGAACATTGCAGTTTTTATCGGTTCTGTCTTTTAATCTTGATGGGGGCTGGTATAACCACAAAGCTCACGGAGAAAGGCTTTTATTTTCCTTTGTGTGCTTTGTGATCTCTGTGGTTTCAATAAAAAAGGCCGGATAACACCGGCCTGAAGAGGGGGAACTTAACTGTGCGCACGTAGTGCTTCGATTCGCTGATCCAGTGGCGGATGGCTGGTAAACAGGGCTGCCAGTCCGCTGCGAACACCGCTTCGGATACCGAAAGCAGTCATGGTTGCCGGCATGGCACTGGGCGCTTCGTATTCAGAGCGAAGGCGTTCCAGCGCTGCAATCATGTCCCTGCGGCTTACCAGTTCGGCACCGGCTTCATCCGCTCTGAACTCACGTTGGCGGGAGAACCACATAACGATGGCACTGGCCAGGAAGCCAAGAATAATCTCGGCAATAAAGCTGGTTACGTAAAACCCAATACCTACACCACCTTCTCCTTCATCATCACGACGCAGGAAGGAATCAACGGCATAGCCAATAATCCGGGCGAAGAACATAACAAAGGTATTCACAACACCCTGGATCAAACTCAGAGTAACCATGTCACCATTGGCTACGTGACCAATTTCATGCCCGATAACTGCACGGGCTTCGTTAGGGTTGAAGCGGTCCAGAAGCCCCTGACTAACAGCAACCAGTGCCGCATTTTTGTTCCACCCAGTCGCAAAGGCATTGGCTTCTGGCGAGTGGAAAATACCCACTTCCGGCATTCCGATGCCTGCTTTTTCAGAGAGCTCTCTAACGGTATCGACCAGCCATTGTTCCTGGGGTGTTTGAGGCTGTGCAATAATCTGCGTTCCTGTGCTCATCTTGGCCATGGTTTTGGAGAGCAGCAGGGAAACAAAAGAGCCGGCAAAACCGAATACGGCACAGAATACCAGCAGGGAACCCATGTTCAGCCCCTGATGGCTCAGGTAACTGCCGACGCCGAGAATATTCAGTGTGATACTGGCCAGCAAAAGGACTGCCATGTTTGTGGCCAGAAACAACAGGATTCTCTTCATTAGTTAAGGTGACCTCATCGTCATCATTGTCAAGAAAGAGTTATATAAAGGCAGACCCTTATATTTTCAAGCGAGTCGTAAGGCAGCCTAAAAAATGTGTTCATTTTTTACACGGAGTTGACAGAAAGGTTGTTTTAAAAGGGGGGAGTCAAGTGTTTGAGCTGACCTGTTAAAGGTCAGCTTTGAGAGAAGAATTGCAGTGCCGTTTGCGCTATCGCTTCACTGCCTTTGTCCTTGAGTGCCTGTCGGCAGTGCCAGGCTATTGTCGCTTGTTTACGGGCAACGGATGGTGGGAGATCCTGTGAGTCATTAATAATGACGACAGGCAGACTTAAGCGTAGAAAACTTTTTTCAGTGAGTACAACCTGATCCAGTGCATCATGTCGAATGTTGTCCTGATAGCGGATATAGCCCTCTGAGGCCAGCCAGAGCATGGCATCAAAACAGGCTTTGTGACGCCTGTTAGGAATGCCGAATTCATCGGTTCCAGCGTTAGAGATCAGGTCGTCAACGTAGAGTGTCGTCAGGCGAGGAAAAGTATTGTAGAGCTGAACCAGAATTTTCAGGCAGTCCTGGTAAAACTCGTCAATGTGTATGTCGGCCATAGTCCATCCATAAGAACATAGGGGGGAAGCTTACCCCCCCCCTCTGTTAGCTCGTTTACTGTTTATATCGGCTAAGGAATCGTTCAAGTTTGGTCATTACCGTTTCCAGATCTTCAACCCAGGGGAGGGAGATAATCCTCAGGTGGTCAGGGTCTGGCCAGTTAAAGGCTGTTCCCTGAACCAGAAGCACTTTTTCCTGAAGCAGAAAATCCAGAACCAACTTCTCATCATCGTGAATTGAGTAATGTTTTGGATCAAGTCGTGGGAACAGGTAGAGCGCACCTTTTGGTTTAACGCAGCTGACTCCCGGGATTTGATCGAGCATTTCCCAGGCACGGTTTCTCTGCTCGAGCAGTCTACCGCCCGGTAATATCAGATCATTGATGCTCTGATAGCCGCCTAATGCTGTCTGGATAGCGTGTTGTGAGGGTACGTTGGCACAAAGCCGCATGGAGGCAAGCATTTCCAAGCCTTCAAGGTAGCTTCTGGCGTTGTGCTTTGGTCCTGAAACTACCAGCCAGCCAGCCCGGAAACCGGCAACCCGGTAAGATTTGGATAAGCCGTTAAAGCTGATACAGAGCACATCGTCTACTAAGGAGGCAAGTGCGGTGTGTTCAGCATCATCATAGAGAATTTTGTCGTAAATTTCGTCAGCGAAGATGATCAGGTCATGTTCTCTGGCCAGTTGGACAATCTCTTTCAGTATCTCGTCCGGATACACAGCTCCGGTGGGGTTGTTGGGGTTGATAATGACGATACCACGGGTTTTAGCGGTAATTTTGCTGCGCATATCTTCGATATCAGGATACCAGTCAGACTGTTCATCTTTGCGGTAGTGAACAGCCCGGCCACCCGACAGATGAACTGCAGCAGTCCATAAAGGATAGTCTGGCGCCGGGATCAGCATCTCATCACCATTATTGATCAGTGCCTGCATGGTCATGACGACCAGTTCACTGACACCGTTACCAATGATGATGTCTTCAATAGTAATGGGGGGGAAGTTCTTCTGCTGGCAGTACTGCATAATGGCCTTGCGCGCAGAGAACAGGCCTTTAGAGTCACAGTAACCCTGAGACAGAGGCAGGTTGCGAATAACATCCTGGGTGATTTCATCGGGTGCATCAAAGCCAAACGCCGCAGGATTTCCCGTGTTCAATTTAATGACACGATGCCCTTCTTCTTCCAGCCGCTTGGCTTCACGAAGAACGGGGCCGCGAATGTCGTAACAGACATTGTCGAGTTTGGTGGATTTTTCAATATCCTTCATGGATGTCGTACCGATGGTTAATTTAGCTTCAATGCATTCCGCAGCATGGCATTATGAAGCGATCTGTCAAGAGTTGCACTAGGTAGATAGTTTTTATTCGGGCAGTTATTCTGAATGGTGCGAGCGTATTCCAGTGAGTACCTGTTTGCTGATCAAAGGTGGAATAAGAGGTCTGTGTGTGATGAAAGAGAAAAAGTCAGATGAACAGTGGCGGGAAGAGCTTACCGACGAGCAGTATCATGTTTGCCGCGAAAAAGGGACAGAGCGTCCTTTTACCGGGGAGTATAACTTTTTTGAAAAAGAGGGCATTTTTCACTGTGTCTGCTGCGGGGAGCCGCTCTTTGATTCAACCGTAAAGTTTGATGCAGGGTGTGGCTGGCCCAGTTTCTACCAGACCATCAATAGCGATGCGATAACCCTGCAGGAAGATAAAAGTCTCGGTATGGAGCGTACTGAAGTTCTCTGCTCAAATTGTGGAGCCCATCTTGGGCATGTATTTCCAGATGGACCGGAGCCTACCGGGTTGCGTTATTGCATTAACTCGGTTGCGATGAAATTTAAAGATCGTTAAAACGTCTTGACCGCATTTATTGAGGCTGATGGAATGGGCATGCTCTCATCAGTCTCATGCGGGTATTCTTTAGGTGAAGAAATTTAGTAATGAATTTCTGAGGCTCTTGGAGTTTGATTCACAACATCCACGTTAAGGTGTTTTAAGCAAAGCTCTCTCTCAATTGATGATATATAGAATATAACCTGGGATATAGGTTTCTTATTTTTAACGACTTGTGGTATTCACCACAGTGACTGTAAAGATGGGCAAGTGTACTAATCAGGGAAGCTAGCTGCCTTTGTTCTCTATCAGAAAAACGGGATAAATCTATATCTGTTTCGGCAATTTGATCCAGTGGGACTTCGACACCAAGTGCTTTAAATCCCCGGGTTATAAATTCGAAACCGAGACTTAATAAATCTGCATGAGTGTTGTAATTATGCTGGTGGTTAGGGGGCGGGAGAGTTTTACGTATGGTGTGTTGTCTTTCATCAAACTTTGTTTCTTGCTGATAACAATGATTTTCAATCAGTTTTTTGCAACACCATGCTCTGTTTTGCTCTAGCATCGCTTTTATCCAGACCGGTGATTTTGCCGGTAGTGTTAGCTTACTGAGTAATGCCTGCGCATTAGAAGGTTTGTCATTGTACATTAAACAATTTATTTCTCGTAAGCATTTCCAAAAACTTGATTTGCTTGGGTAAGTAGGAAACGTACTGTAGTTTTCACTCTCTGATGCATGCTTTACGGTAGTCGTGGTAATGTTTGTTGTACCAGGCTCAGTTGAAAGAGAGGAGAGATCTTCTTTTTTTTCTGAAGTGATTTCGATACTGGGTGATAGGCCTGCTTGCCTGATCTCTGACGGGGAGGATAGGTTGTCAGCCTCCTCTTCGCAGAAGTATGACATAGCCCAGTACATCTGCTCGAATTCAGTATTTCCTGCAGAGAGAATTGCTGCCTGTGAATAGTATTTTGCTGATTTTTTCCATGCATCTGTTTTCTTGGGGTGCTTTTCAGTAAGAAACTCTGCTGCTTTTGCATAACCTAGGGGAGAACCAAGCTTTCCTGCCATTTCATAGTTGTGGGTGATTGCCTCTATTCGTAATCGCTTATTTTTCTTTTTATCGACTCCTTGGCGGGAGCGTAAAATTTCAGCAGTCAATAAAAATAGGGCAGGGTTTTTGATGTCAGGTAAAACAAGTGTATTAATGGCTTTCTCATAATTTTTGTTTTCCATATAGTATATGGCAAGAGCTAATGCCCCTTTCTCTGGAAGCACCTTCTGTAGGGCAACTGCATATTGATAAGCTCTTTTATTATTTTTTGGGAGATCTATACCGAGAAGATATCTGAAAAAGTTGGTTGACCAATCTGAAGGTGCAGTGGATTTATAGATCCAGTCAGGAATTTCACAAGCAGGGGCATCATTAAAACTATCAGGAAGAGAGGAGATACCTTGATGAAATAATGCAGTGCTTTTTGTTGTTACTTCTCTTTCCTGAGTTCTTTCCAGGTAAAGTAGCCACTGTCTGTATTCATTAACAAACTCAAATGTGTTGAAAAATATAAAGTGGATATGGTGAAAATAGTCAGCATTTTTACCCGTACCTGGTAATAAGTCAGGAACAGCTACCCCTTTAACGCCGCAGTCCTGAATACCCTTGATGAAAGCATAAGTTATCATTTTTTCGTGGCTGTCACCTTGAACTGGTTGTTTACCAAGTATCAGGCTCTCAGTGAGGTAGGTCCAGAATTCCTTACCCTGAGCACCATCGAAAGTGTTAAGCAGGTTTGTAAGAAGTTTGTGATATAAAGGTTGTGAACCTATATTTACAAGCCTTTCCAATAGATCATACGCTTTGCTCAGATCTTCCTTGTATTTGGTAATAAGCGTGATCAGTCTGGAACATTTTTCCAAAGCATCGGAAATATCAGGTGATTGGCTGAGGGGCATTGAAAATGCTGACCAGATTCGTTTTAACATGAGGCCTATATCGGTGTCAGATGAAACCGAGTACTGCCTGCTAGCTCCATGAGTTATGGTTCTGGTTGCCTTTACATTTTGAATACTGCGTAATAAGGTGACTCCCTTAAATGGGTCGCAGAAAGCATGATACTCATCTAATAAGCCAAGCTGGATCATGGCCCACATCCACTTGCTGCTTGCCACTTTGCCGGAAATTATTTGTTTGAGGAATCCTGCTGCAATTTCCTGTTTTTTCTGGCGGTGATGGATAATAAATAGAGTGTTTAGTATTAGCTCTTTAGTGGTGCCGAGGGTATCCTTGCGGATATCACCATAGGCACGAGTAGCGTACTTTTCCGCAGCATCATGATTGCCATCAACTCCTTCATGTTTAGCTATCTCGGTACAAAGGTTGAGGCGGAGCTTTCGCTGTTGTTCAGTTACACTGGCTGTTTTTAATAGAAATTCACGTGCTGCTTCTTTAGTGGTTGGAGAGCCGGGATAGGAAGTGCTAAAAACCTCCTGGGCTAATTGATCAAATTGATGATATGCAGAATGAAGTTTCAGTAAATTGCTCCCATGGTTCAAGTGATACGCAGGAGGGGGTCTGTGAAAAAAATCCCCTTCATTGATATGGGCTGATACTTGTTTAATATTGCCTATCTCTCTTAATGGTAAATAGTGGGTGTCATGAAGTGGCCTGGCACTCCTTTTTTTACCGTCTAAACAGGTTTCAAGTTCTGCCTTTGTTTCAATTACGCGGGTTTGATGATGCTAAGGTTCAAGATGTTTGTTCTGAGGCAGTATTCTCTCAAGTGTGTGCCTATCCATCGAGAGCGATGTGCTTGGTTTCATAAAGGGAACTCGAGTTACTGTACTCCTGCTCTGTTAGAGTTATTTTTTTATGGCCTGATTTTTGACTTGGTATATAAGTTCGTTGTTTTATAAGGAGTATTTAATTGATGAGATTGTTTAATTTGTAGGTTTGATGCTAATGCTTGACGAAAGTTCCATTTTTATTTCAAATATTATATCACTTGAAAACTTCTGAGTCCGTCTAGACCAATAGCCATGAAATAATGTATTGGAACAGGTAATTTGGTATTACTGCCTTTAGAAACAGGTTTACGGGAAAAGAAAGTCTGTGATTTCAGGTGGAGTTGTTCAGACTTAATCTGACATTTCTTTTCAAAAAAAGAAAAGGGTTACCGATTTAG
>OODV01000309.1 GCA_900299555.1 uncultured Endozoicomonas sp. | reverse complement strand
TTGACCTGGGCATTTTCGAAGGGGAGTTGTGTTACTGTTGGCGGGTCGAGTTTTTTAAGCGAGCCAATACAGTCGTTGGACTGATCTCAAGGACACGTCCGATATCTCTGACCCCGGAGCCATTCATGGTCATCTTTATGATCTGCTCATGAGTACCAGGCAGATTGCCGTTATAGCGATACTCAAGTTGGAAGCTCTTATTACAGTCCTTGCATCTATACCGCTGGTGACCCGTCTCAGCTTTCCCGTTCTTAACAACATTGAACGTTTGTTGACAATGGATACAGGCAACTTGAACTACAGCCATAGATGACTCAAAAAGACAGGAATGTATCAGATCAACAGCTCTGACACATCACCGATTTGCTATTGTATTTTTATCAATACAAGTGAGCTGAGCTTAAAGTTGGCATTTGATGAAAAATATTATTTGCCTCTCTATATGAGGCAAATAATAGTCAAAAGTAGCTATTTCTTTAGTTGGTCTTATCATCATCGCTATCAACATTAACAATTTTGATATTCATTAAAATCGCATAGACTCCCGGAACAATCATCACCATGGCAATAACCATCATCAGCTCATCATAATTGGCTGAGGCAAAGGCGGAGATAATAAATAGCGAAGATAAAGCCACAATAGCGATATTGGCGTGTGATGTTTTCTTCTCCAGGTGATCCAGTTTTAACAGCGCTACTCCGGACCAGAAGTAGGGGAATAACAGTAATAGAACAGAGATGGTTACTGAGATATTAAACGCCTCGGCAATATCGCTGCCCATCAACATTAGAACCAGTTCTACGGCGGTCATAATAACACCGTTAATAACCAGCCCCTTGCTGGCAATGCCATATCGATTGGTGTAGGAATAGGCTTTAGGTAAAAAGCCATTATCCGCACTGGTTTTTGCCGCGCTTACCGAGTTGAGGCCCCAGACCATAAAGCTGGCGATACAGGCGATGGCCATGACCAGGGAAACTACCTGCCCAACGTAAGATGAATGAAAAATCTTTTCCATGGAAAGGGCAAAGGAGGCAGGGGCTTCCTGAATCACTTTTGCAGTAAACATGCCTTCCATCACCGTGGTGGAAAGGATGTAAAATACAGCCACAACCAGAAAGCCAACAATGGTAGCAATGGGTACCACCTTTTGGGGGTTCTCTATTTGCTCGGCATTGGTGGCCACACTCTCTACACCCACATAAGAAAAGATCAGTATGGCAAACCCAGCCATAATGGCTGATCCATCACCTTTGCCCGAGACATTCCAGTTTTCATGAAATTGAGCAGGGTTAAACTCTAACCAACCCAGTACACTGGTGAGAGCAACGGCAACCAACAGTAACGTGACCGTGAAGGAAACTACCTGGGCAATGATGCCTACACCTCTCAGTGATAACACTACGAAGAGCCAGATCAGAGCGATAACGGTGCAACCAAGGATGATTGGGTCATTCAGCTCTGGTAGAAACATAGCTATATAGCCAAGTCCGGCAATCAGAATGGAGACATTGGAAATCAGGTTGCCATAGACGTAAAAGAAACCGCACTTGGCTCCTATAATTGGGCTGACTGTTGTGGCCAGCGCTGTGGGGCTTGGATCATCAAAACGTTCACCGGCTCTGACATAGACCAGTGTGAGAAACAGGGCTCCCAGGGTAACCAGAATAAAAGAGACCAGTGTAATGGAGCCGGTAAAAGCCAGCTGCTGGGGCAGGGCAATGACACCGCTGCCGGCAAGGCTGGAAATAATCAAAAAGGTGGCACCGATGACACCCAGTTTTTTCGCATTACCCCCTGTTGGGGTTGAGTCAGGTTGATTTGAAGACGTCTGTTGTTTATCCGGGGTGTCACTGGACATGGTGAAGACTCCTGTGCCCTGCGCGGTGGTAATAAAACAGCGGTAACGACATAAAGATGATGCAGCCAGCCAGCAAAAAGCCAATGTAGCCAAGGATTGCGGTTAGTCCCTCTTCTCTGACGGCGGCAGTGGGGATAAATCCAAAAATGAAGACAAAGCAGCTGGTGATAATGGCAACCCCGGAAACCAGCCAGATACCAGGCTTGCCGCCGGGAATCCGGTAGCTGCGATAGATCTCAGGGCGTGAGTAGCGCAGTTTTATTGCTGCGGCAAACATCAGCAAATACATGATCAGATAAAGCTGTGCAGCAAGGGCATTCATCAACATAAAGGCACTGCTGACCGAAGGCATGAATAAAATAGCCAGTGATAGCAGGGCAGACAGTGAGGCTTGCAGTATTAAAATGGGTACAGGAACGCCGTATTTATTGTTCTTTTGCCAGAGGCTCGGGAAGTAGCCTTCCTGGGCGGCTTCGCGAATGCCTTTTGAAGGGCCGATCATCCAGGTGATGACCATAATCATGGCGCCATAGGCGATCAGCATGGTAATTACCGGGGCCAGCCAGGAGAGGTCATGGATGGCAAAAAAGGTTCTGAGCGCCTGATCCACGCCGGCACTCAAGCTGACATTACTGGCAGGAATCACCAGTGCAATGGAAAGTGATGCCAGCAACGACAGCGCGATGATCAGGGCACAGGCTGAAAAAATGGCTTTTGGATAAATCTTTCCCGGATCTTTGACCTCTGTTACATGAACAGCGGACATCTCCATACCAGTAAACGACACCAGCATGGCGGCCATCAGCATCAGGTGCTGGACATTTTCAAACTCTGGGATAGTGGCTGCCCAGGAAAAGTGAATGGCCGTGGGTTTACCCGATAAAAGGTATATTCCCCCCAGCGTGATAATAATCAGGCAGGGAATAATACTGCCAATAATAACGCCTGTAGTGCTGAGCAGGGCCGAGAACTTCAATCCTCTCAGGTTGACCAGTGTAGAGAAAGCCAGTGCCAGCCAGATAAAGCCGACCACAAACCATTTATTTTCGGCCAGTGCCGGATGAATGATGTAGGCCACGGCAGAAGCGGCAAAGGCAAGAACCATGGCAAACCAGGGCAGGTTTTCTACCCACTGCATAAAAATCGCAACGACACCCCACTTGGGGCCAAAGGCTTCAGTAACCCATAGATAAACCCCGCCTTCACCCTGCCAGCCGGAAGCCAGTTCAGCAGATACCAGGGCGGAAGGAATAAAGAAGCACAGTGCTGCCAGGCCGAGGTAGAAAATCAGTGAGTACCCATACTCTGCCAGACTGGGGAGAGCATGGAGAGCCAGTATGGCTGCCACATTGATCATGGTCAGGGTGAAAACGTTGAGCTTGTGAGGCAGCTTTTTTAAACGTACATGGCTTGATGTTTTTTTCTTCATCATTCTCTTGGTAAAGAGCGGGAGTCGGCTCGGTCGTTAAAAGTAGACCGGGAGCGTGAAAGTCCCTGTGGATGGGTCATGCTTTCACGCATAGGGTATGAAAAAATTTCTTGCCGTCCCGTTCTACTCGTTCGACGCCATGTATATCGCTTTCGTAGCCTGGGAAGAGGTTTTCAAAATTCTGCCTTGCCGTCAGATAGTCAAAAATGGGTCTGGCTTTATCATTCATGGATTCCCCACCCATCATTATGGGGATGCCGGGAGGGTAGGGAACCATCATGACGGCAGGAACACGCCCCTCCATGGCTTCCAGTTCCACATACTCAACCTGTTTTCTGACGACGCAGTGGTAGGCATCGGCTGGCTTCATGGCGGGGTCCGGAATAACCTGGAAGGCAGCCTGCATTTTGTCGAGCATCTGGTGCTCTTTAAAATACTGGTGAATTTCATTGCAATGATCCTTCAGGCCGACACCGGCATACGTTTCCGGATAGTCAGTGACCAGTTTGGGCAGTGCCTGTTCAAGAGAAGTATTACTGTCATAAAGAGCCTTGAATTTCAGCAATGCTGAAAGCAGGGCACTTTGTTTGGCTTTGGTGGTACCCAGCGAGTTGAGCAGCAGGAAGGAATAATAATCGGTTTTTTCGCAGACAATGCCGTGTTTGATCAGGTAGTCGGTAACGATGGATGCGGGAATGCCTTCATCAGCAAGATTGCCAGCGTCATCAAGCCCTGGCGTGATAAACGTCAGTTTTATGGGATCCAGCATGGCATAGTTGTCTTCAATATCTTCAAAGCCGTGCCAGTCATTCTTCCGGTTGAATACCCAGGCTTCTTGATGGTTGCCCAGGTATTCCACAGGAACATTTTCAAACGCCGTATCGCTGCCATCGTAATTGACGATGCGAGGTTGCCACATTTCGAAAAACCAGCTTTTGGCGGTTTTCATTTCTCTGGCGATGCGAGTGACTTTCTGGCGAAGACGAATAGCCTCCAGAATAATGTCGTTCAGCATGATTTCACCGTTGTCATCCATCATTTTGGTGGCAACGTCAAGTGATGCAATCATGCTGTACTGTGGCGAGGTGGATGAGTGCATCATATAGGATTCGTTAATCTCATCCGGGTTGATTTTGACTTTACTGCCACTGCGGATATGCAACATGGATGCCTGGGAGAAGGCAGTCAGTAGCTTATGAGTTGAGTGGGAGCAGAAGATGGGGGGATGGTCGCTGTTCCTGTCGTCATCCGCCATGCCAAAGTGATCCTTGTAGATTGGATGAAATCGGGCGTAGGCATACCAGGCTTCGTCGAAGTGCAGGTTTTCGACACTTTGCTGAAGCTCTTTTTTTATGTTGATAACGTTGTAACAGATGCCATCGTAGGTTGAGTTCGTCAGGGCTGACATTTTTACTGCACTCTGACTTTTTATCTCAGCCGGAATATTAGGATTAGTATCAATTTTGCTGCGGATGGATTCTTCCGAAAACTCGGATAAACGGCAGGGGCCAATGATTCCCCGTTTGTTTCTTCTCGGAACCATGTACACTGGATAGGCATCGGTAATGACCATGGCATAGTTCAGGGACTTATGACAGTTGCGATCGACAAAGGCAATGTCATCCCTGACCAGCTGGCTGCGCCAGATGATCTGGTTAACGTTGGATGTCCCATTGAGAACGTAATAGGTGTAGTCAGCGCCAAATACACGGGCTGAATTTTTCTCTGCATCACCTACCACTCCAGAATGATCCAGCAAAGACCCGAGCTCTGGTACTGAGATCGACAGATCAGCACGAAAGACATTCTCTCCATAAAAGTCATGCATGGCCGTGCCTGCGGGACTGTGCAGAAAGCCCTCGCCACCCATGTGTCCGGGCGTGTGCCAGGCGTATTTATACTCCTGAGAGTACCCGACCAGAGCGCCAAAAAAGGTGGGGTATACGCTACGGATATAGTCATTCACAAAGACATCAATACGCCCGGCGAGAAATTCGATGGTGTCTGCTGTTTTCCACAGAGCATCATCAATGATCTCAAGGACATGAGTAGGAATATTGGCAGCGGCCAGACGTTCGGTCAGCAATAGAATCGGGATATGTTTATTTCGGGAACGAATGAGATTTAGCAGTTCTTCGGGCTCCATATTCTCACTGCAGGTTTCGCTGCGAATATCCCAATCGATAATGACAGCGCCCAGGTCAGAGCGGGACATGAAAATTTCAACACCATCTTCGTAACTGAATGATGGATGTACGGACAACTCCTGAACCTCTTCCAGATTTTCAACCAGCTCTCGCAGCCGGAAACCTTCGTCATTATTGGCGTCAAACTGAGCAGAAATAATCAGGACTGGCCATGCCCGTTTGGTGATCTTCATAATCAACCTCAATGAAAGCGGCTTGACAGGAGCTTGGGGTTTGAAGGAACACGACTTGTGTCGGCAGAGTCTGGAAGCAGTGTCGAGAGGCGGTTAAGCGTTTCTTCGAAAGGATAGTCTTTGTCTGGAAATTGCGCCAAGTTGAACAATTGACTGTCGTTTATGGTCCATTACTTCCTTGGTATTTAAGGTTTATGGCGGGCTCTTACTGCTTTTTTATATGGTGAAGCTTGTGGAGATAAGCCTGTAAAAAGGTGTATCAAGGACTGGAAACGTATTTTTACGTAATGCCTTCCGTATCATCCGGCGCTAGTCTATGCCTGGATGAAATTCAATTTGGAGCTGGACAGCAATAACCGGTCTATGGATGATGTGACTCCCTGACGCCTGATAGTACGCAGTAATTTTATCATGGCTGACTACGTATTCAGGATCGCTGGATCGTGTAAGAAAGAACAATAAATGACCTGACACAGGAAACTGTTATGACTCAGAGTTTGCAGAACCGTCATTTTCTCAAGCTACTGGACTTTTCTCCACTGGAGATCAGCCACTTGCTGGAACGTGCCGCGCAGTTAAAAGCTGCCAAGCGATCCGGCACTGAAGAGCAGTTTTTGAAAGGGCGAAATATTGCCCTGATTTTTGAAAAAGCATCTACCCGGACCCGTTGTGCCTTTGAAGTAGCCTGTTTTGACCAGGGCGCCAATGTGACTTACATAGGTGGAGGTTCCCAGATGGGAGCCAAAGAGACGGTTAAGGATACTGCGCGGGTGTTGGGGCGTATGTACGATGGCATCGAATTTCGTGGCCACTTACAGGAACATGTTGAAGATCTGGCTGCTTATTCCGGGGTGCCGGTATGGAATGGCCTGACCAATGACTGGCACCCAACCCAGGTGCTTGCGGATTTTCTGACCATGCAGGAACACGGTAATGGTCGCCCTCTGGCCGAGATGAAACTCTGCTATCTCGGAGATGGCCGTAATAATGTGGCTAACTCTCTGATGGTTGGCTCTGCGAAAATGGGTGTGGATTTCAGAATCGCCGCACCGGAAGCATTTTTCCCCGACACTGCACTCGTTGAGCAATGTCGGGAAATTGCCAAGGAGACTGGAGCAAAGATCACTATTACCGAGTCGGTGGATGAAGCGGTCGCTGGTTGTGATTTTCTTTACACCGACGTCTGGGTTTCCATGGGTGAGCCGATGGAAGCCTGGGATGAAAGGGTAAAAATGATGAAGCCCTACCAGGTGAATCAGGCAGTGATGCAGAAAACAGGCAATGCCGGTGTTCGTTTCCTTCACTGCCTGCCAGCCTTTCACAATGATGATACGGTGATTGGCAAAGAAGTCGCTGACAAATTTGGTATGAACGGCCTGGAAGTCACCGAGGACATATTTGAGTCTGACGCTTCCATTGTGTTTGATCAGGCAGAAAACCGTATGCATACCATCAAGGCAGTGATGGTGGAAACATTGGGTAAAAGCCGTTAGTCCATAGGGCATCGGTAGTTCGTACAAACGACGGTTACCCATCAGAATTGCAGGAAGTAATGAACCTGTCCTGCTGTTCAGGTAGAACTCTGCGAAATTCGTGGAATTGTCTACTCTATTAGGTGTTTTTCATTCGTTATCTGGAATGGTTCCTCAGATCTTCCTTATGGATGACTGAGGTTCCTGATTTATTAATTGAAATGATTGCTAGCAGGAGGCTTGGATAGAGCCAGCAGTACAAATCAGTGTTTGAGCTTATTAGCTTAAACATACGACACTTGGCTTATGTTGTGTGCAATGAGGTGTATCGCCACTTACTCAGCGTCACCTGTATGACTGATGATCTTCTGAGCCCATGATCCATTCTCTTTTCATTTTCCCAGCAGTATAGAGGAGCAGTAATGCCCCAGAGCCTATTGCGATACACCAATATTCTCAGCATCGTTGGTGACCTCATTCGCGTCCACGTACCTAACCTGGCTGAGGGTAATGCCCAGGCTAACTACGGTGACCTGGCGTTGATTGAGCAGGATGGACAGACATACTCCATGGCGCAGATCATCAAGATTGACCATGAAGAGGTTTCTCTCCAGGTTTTTGCCGGCACCAAGGGGCTATCCACCGGTGCGTCTGTCTGCTTCCTGGGCCAGCCAATGAAGACGACATACTCACCCAATATCCTTGGGCGTATCTTTAACGGTGCCGGTGAGCCTATTGATGGTGGTCCTGCACTGGAGCAGGATCCCAAGGTAGAGATTGATGGACCTTCGGTAAACCCGGTTCGTCGTGTACTGGCTTCCCGCATGGTACGTACCAATGTGCCGATGATTGATGTCTTCAACACGCTGGTTGAGTCCCAGAAAATCCCTATCTTTTCCGTCGCTGGTGAACCCTACAACCGCTTTCTGGCCCGTATTGCCATTCAGGCAGAGGCAGATGTTGTAGTCTTTGGTGGCATGGGCCTGATCTTCGATGATTACCACTTCTTCCGCACGACCTTTGAAGAAGCCGGTGTATCTGCCCGTACCGTTATGTTCACCAACCTGGCTTCAGACCCAACGGTTGAACGTCTGCTGACGCCGGATATGGCGCTGGCGGTGGCTGAACACTTCGCAGTAGAAGAATCCAAAAAGGTTCTGGTTCTGCTGACCGACATGACCTCTTATGCCGATGCCATGAAAGAGATCGGTGTCGCCATGGACAAGATTCCTGCCAACCGTGGTTATATGGGGGATCTCTACTCTCAGCTGGCGCGTCGTTACGAAAAAGCCTGTGACTACAAGGGGGCGGGTTCTGTGACCATTCTGGCGGTTACTACCATGCCTGGTAATGATGTGACTCACCCGGTTCCCGACAATACCGGTTATATCACTGAAGGTCAGTTCTACCTGCACGAAGGACACCTGGATCCATTTGGTTCCCTGTCCCGTTTGAAGCAGATGGTTCAGGGTAAAGAAACCCGCGAAGACCATCCGGCGATCATGAACACCATGATCCGCTTCTACTCGGACTCCGTGAATGCTGCCCAGAAGCAGGCAATGGCGTTTGAACTGTCCAGCTATGACTTGAAAACCATCAAGTTCGGCAAGCTCTTCAAGAAACGCTTTATGTCTCTGGACGCCGCCATGTCTCTGGAAGAAGCGCTGGATAAGTGCTGGGAGACCATGGCCGAATGCTTTGGGCCTGAAGAGACCCTGATGAAGCAGAGTCTTCTGGAAAAATACTGGCCAAACCCAGAGCAACTGGCCGTTGAGGAAGCTTCTGAAGCTGCAGCTGAGGCGTAATTATCATGGCCAAGGTAGCTCTCAACAAAAGTTCATTAAACAAAGAGAAGCGCAGTTTAAAGACGTACAACCGTTATCTGCCAGCGCTTGAACTCAAGCGTCAGCAGCTGATGATGGAACGTAAGAAAGCCGAAGAGGCTCTGGCGGAAACGCGTGAACATCTGACTGAAGTGGAGCTGCTGGTCAGACAGCAGCTCCCGATGCTGGCAAGACAGGATGTTCCGGTGGACAACCTGGTGAAGGTGACGGATGTTCGCCTGACCCAGGAAAATATTGTCGGAACGTCAGTTCCTCTGGTAGAGCATATTGAAATTGCGCTGACACCATACAGTGATCTGGCCAAACCCCACTGGGTTGATTACCTGGTTGAGCTTCTGCAGCAGATGATTCGCCTGAGAATAGAACTTCAGGTTCGTCAGCTGCGCCACAAGGAGCTGGACAAGTCGACACGTACTACGTCCCAGCGGGTAAACCTGTTCTCCAAGGTTCTGATTCCCCAGACCAAAAAGAACATCCAGAAAATCCAGATCTATATGTCTGACCAGGACAGAGCCAGCGTAATGAACGCCAAGCTCTCCAAGGGCAAGGTTCTGGCCCAGGAAGCCAAAGGAGGTCATTCGCAGGCAGGCTGATATCCGGCTGGTGTCTGGCTCGGTAAGAACCTGACACGCATAACCAGCGAAAGTATTGATTATGGCTATTAAACGACTTAAAAAGATTACCCTTTACGGGCCCAGTCAGGATAAAAGCGGCATCCTTAGGGAGCTGCAATCCCTTGGCTGCCTGCATCTGATTCCATTAACCGAGAAACCGGCTGATGTTCAGGTGCAGCCTGCGGAAGCCAGTGAAGCGAAAGTGTGGCTGGAGCGCAGTCCTAAGCAGAGAAGGCAGGTTCGCAACTTTCGCGAGCACAAGGATGCTGCTCAAGTAGACGACATTGTTCATAAGATTCTGGGCAATAAGTCTAAGTTCCGTGAGCAGTCCGATATTCGCGACAAGCTGCAGGAGCGTATTCGTGAAGTGCGTCCCTGGGGAGAGTTTACTTTTCCTGCCCTGTCAGACCTGAATGGTCAGCGGCTCTGGTTCTATGTTCTACCCAATGGTGAACTGCCGGCACTGAAGGATTCGCTGAAAGAGTGCGAGTTGCCCTGGGAGCTGATTCACCAGAGCCAGAAAGACAGTTACGTTATTGTCGTCTCTGATCAGGAGCCTGAAGACGTTCTGCTGCCTGTTCATCGTTCTCATGTGGGTAAGATTCCGCTTTCCCGCCTGGAAGAGATGCTGGATGAAGCAGAAGATGCCATCGAGGACCTTCTGGCTGAGCGCGAAGCGCTGACACGCTGGAACTACCTCCTGGATCAGGTACTGGCGGCTCGTCTGGACAGTGCTGATCTGCAGCAGGCCACCAGTGGCACGATGGATGAAGACAGCTTCTTCCTGGTTCAGGGCTGGGTTCCGGTTTCTGAGCAGGCCAATGTCGAAGCCTTCACCGCTGCTCATGGTGTTGCCGCAATATTTGAAGACCCGACAGCAGACGACAATCCCCCGACGCTGCTGGACAAACCGGCCGGAACCGGTGGTGGTGCGGATGCCCTTGGGTTCTTCCAGACACCAAACTACCGTGCCTGGGATCCGGGCAATGTGGTGTTTTACTCATTCTCGCTGTTTTTTGCGATGATCATGAGTGATGCCATGTACTGTCTGATTTTTGGACTGATCATCTTCCTGCTCAGAGGCAAGCTCAAGCAGAGTGAAGCCGGTCGTCGTCTGATGAATCTGGCGTACTTCATGTCCGGCGTGGGTATTGTCTGGGGTGTCTTTATCGGCAGTTACTTCGGTGCAGCACCGGACAGTGGAAGTTTCCTGGGTAAGCTGGCCTTCATTGATCTCAATGATTACAACGCCATGATGAAACTGTCGGTGGTGATCGGTGTTTCTCACCTGATTGTTGCCAACGTCATGACGGCGGTGGTAAATCGAGGCTCAAGCTATGCTCTTGCCCCACTGGGCTGGGCTGGGTTAATGGGTGGTGGTCTGACGCTGTGGTTGGGTATGACCCGGACATTGCCAGAAGCTTTTGAAACCACGATTGGACCCGGACTCATGATTGCCGGTACCTTGCTGGTATTCCTGTTCTCCAGCAGCCGTGAAGTGAAATCTTTCAAGGACCTTATTCTGAGAATGCTGGATGGTCTGAAAGCCGTCTACAACATTACCGGTGCTTTTGGTGATGTGCTCAGTTACATGCGCCTGTTTGCCCTCGGCCTGTCCGGTGCATCCCTGGCCATGACGTTTAACTCTCTGGCCATGGACGTTCTTAATTCCAGCCCCGTTACCGGTGTGCTGTTTGCAGGAATTATTCTGCTGCTGGGTCACCTGCTTAACTTTGCACTATGCATCATGAGTGGTGTGGTTCACGGCATGCGTCTTAACGTCATTGAATTTGTCAACTGGGGTCTGTCTGACGAAGGCTACCCATTCAAAGTCTTTAACCAACGAACAACTTTTAGTAAAGAAGAGGATTAACAATGGATGCACTGATTTTGGCTCTGGGTTGGGTAGGTGTTTTCGCGCCGGTTGCTCTGGGTGCAGTGGGTTCTGCAATCGGTTGCTCTGTCGCAGGACAGGCTGCCTGTGGTGCGATGCTGGATGTTGAGAGCGGCTACGGTAAGTTCGTCGGTCTTTCTGCCATGCCATCTTCCCAGGTTATTTACGGCATTGTAATCATGTTTACCCTGAGTGGCATCGGAGTCACTCTGGCCAGCGCTCCTGGCCTGTTTGGTATTGGTCTGCTGACTGGTGTTGCCCTGATGTACTCTGCTGTGTACCAGGGACAGGCGGTAGCGGCTGCAATCAATGCTTCCAAGAACAAGCCGGAAGTGTTTGGTCTCTCTATCGCACCTGCTGCGATCGTAGAAGGCTTTGCGGTATTTGCTTTCGTATTCGCACTAGTGATGGGTCAGGGCATTGCTGCCTGATGATAATTGAAACCATAGAGACCACTAACTGAAGCTTAAAAAGAGATGGAAACTTTCTTCTTAACCTTGGTGAGCTTTGTGGTCCCTGTGGTTCAAAAATACCGACCCATGAGCAAATACAGGATTAGATAATGAGTACTGCAACTCCTGAAAAACAAACCGGGAAAACCGTTTCCGTCGGTGTTCAGGAACTAATCGAAAAGCTGCGTAACCAGGGCGTCGACAGTGGCCGCCAGGAAGCGGGCAAGATTATTTCTGATGCTGAAGCCAAAGCCGCTGAGATGATCGCGGATGCCGAAAAGCGTGCCAGTGCCATTGTTGGCAAGGCCCGTGAAGAAGCTGATTTTATTACCAAAGCAGGTAAAGAAGCACTGCAGCTGGCTGAGCGAAATGCCATTCTTGAGCTGAAAGACTATCTGCTGGAAAAATTCTCTGACCAGATTCGTGCGGTCGTCAGCCATTCCATGGAAGGCGACAAACTGCTGGAAGAGATGATTCTTGAAGTCGCTGGCCAGAACAACCTGCGTGGCGAAAATAATATTGAAGTGATCCTGCCACGAAAAGTGATTGGTGTGGATGAACTGCGCGATAACCCTGAGCTTCTCAAGGCGGGTGGTCTGCTGGAGTTCGCCATGAAGCGTGCCAGTGAGATGCTTCAGGATGGCGTGACGTTCACCGTTGGTGGTGCCAACCAGAGTGGGATTGCGTTCCGTCTGAAAGACAAGGATATCCAGGTAGAGCTGACCGATGAAGCGGTTGCTGCGGTTCTGCTGAAGCATCTGCAGCCACGTTTCCGTGCCCTGCTTGAAGGCATTATTAAATAAAGTGATGTCAGATCATCGGTAGCCGGGTTTACGGCTGCCGTCTGATCCGGTTTCTCATCCTGAGGACTTGTGTCCTGATGCTTGTCCTGAAATAGAGGAGAATGAGATGGCAGACAATGCCTACTATACCCTGCTGACATCGCTGCCGCATATTGACTCACTGTTTAACAGCAAGATTACGCCAATCTCCCGAATTCAGCTGGATCGTCGTCTGGCCATGCTGTCCACGGAAGATCGTGAAACCCTGGTTAAGGTCGAACAGCTGGTTCACTGGAGCCATCTGGGCGAAGAGATCAAAGAAGAATATTTGATCAACCTGGCAGAGCGCCTGTTGCAGGAGTTGGACAGCCCTGATCTGAAAGAGCTGGTGAACTGGCGTCTGGATATGCGAACCATTGCTGCTGCCTTGAGACGAAAGGCCAATGGTATACAGGCTCCGACGTCGGCGAAATGGAGTTACGGTAGCCGCTACGCATACATCCGCCGCAACTGGAATCACCCAACCCTCGGTTTGCAGAATGCATTCCCGTGGATACCGGTGGCTGTTGAATGCCTGAGCAAAAAAGACTACCTCACGCTGGAAAAAACAGTGATGGAAGCGGTGTGGAACAAGCTGAATGAGCTTGGTGCCAGACATCGTTTCGATTTTAAAGCCGTGGTGATCTATCTGCTTCGCTGGAACCTGGTGGCGCGCTGGACGGCCTACAATGGCGAAGAGGCAGTGGTTCGGTTTAATGAGCTGACCCAGCAGGCATTGGGCAAATTTGCCCACCAATTGCCGGGTTCCCCAGATTAAGCGTCAACAGTGTCGACTATGACAGAAGTGTCCACAACGACACAGTGTCTACAACGATATACGGCTGACGATTTACGACAACGGTTATACACATGACTGAAGAGACAAAAACAGATCTGATGCAACAGGCCTCTGCCCGGGTGGTAGCGGTGATGGGTGATATCATCACCATCGAAAGCATCACTGGCCAGGATGGTGTGAGAAAACCTCTGGTTAAGAATGAGGTGGTTTACGTACTGCCAAGCCGTCGCGCCAATGAGGCGGTAGAAGAACAGCTGATGGCTGAAATTCTCCGTGTTCGTGGTAATACTGCTGATATCCAGGTGTTTGAAGAAACCCGTGGTGTCGCTGTAGGAGACATGATCATCCAGACCGGACACATGCTGTCTGTGGATCTGGGACCTGGTATTCTCAGCATGATTTACGATGGTCTGCAGAATCCACTGGAACGTCTGGCGAACCTGCATGGCCGTTTTTTGCAGCGCGGTGTTCAGGTTGAGTCCCTGGATCGAACCCAAAACTGGGCCTTTACCGCCGTTGCCAAAATTGGCGATCGACTTCATGCTGGCCAAACCTTTGGTACGGTGCCGGAAGGTCGCTTTACTCATAAGATCATGATTCCATTTGATACTGTGGGCGAAGTGGAAGTGGTCTGGATCCAGGAAGGTAACTTCGCTGTTGACACTGTGGTGGCTCGGGTTAAGAACCAGAAGGGGGAAGAAATTCCTCTGACCATGTACCAGCGCTGGCCGGTGCGTAAGTCAATTTCTGAAACACTTGCCGCGAAAGGAAAGACCGAGCGTCTCTATCCTAACCAGCCACTGATCACTACCACCCGTATCGTCGATACCTTCTTCCCGATTGCCCGTGGTGGTACTGGCTGTATTCCAGGGCCTTTCGGCTCCGGTAAGACTGTACTGCAGCACGGCTTCTCCCGTTACTGCGACGCGGATATCGTAATCGTTACTGCCTGCGGTGAGCGTGCCGGTGAGGTAGTAGAAACCATCGAAGAGTTTCCGCATCTTCAGGACCCTAAGACTGGTGGTGCCCTGATCGACCGTACCG
The DNA here is from genome assembly GCA_900299555.1 of uncultured Endozoicomonas sp. Lineage (GTDB taxonomy): Bacteria > Pseudomonadota > Gammaproteobacteria > Pseudomonadales > Endozoicomonadaceae > Endozoicomonas. The sequence goes on along the minus strand of OODV01000309.1, from coordinate 6,266 downwards.
TAATCATCTGTAATACGTCGTCCATGCCGGTAGCTGCCCGTGAGGCCTCTATTTACACCGGTCTGACACTGGGTGAGTACTATCGCCAGATGGGTTACAACGTTTTGGCCCTGGCTGACTCTACTTCCCGCTGGGCTCAGGCAATGCGTGAAACCTCTAACCGTCTGGAAGAGATTCCGGGTGAAGAAGGCTTCCCTGCCTATATGGACTCTGCCATCAAGGGTGTTTACGAGCGTTGTGGTGTGGTTCGCAACGAAGACGGTGACGAAGGCTCTCTGACCATGATTGGTTCAGTATCACCTGCCGGTGGTAACTTTGAAGAGCCAGTGACCCAGGCAACCCTGAGTACGGTAAAAGCGTTCCTTGGTCTGTCTTATGACCGTGCTTATAAGCGCTTCTACCCAGCGATTGATCCACTGATCTCCTGGTCTCGTTATCTGGATCAGCTGGAAGACTGGTACTCCAAAAATCTGTCACCAGAGTGGGTCAGTAACGTTAAGGAGATGCAGGAGCTGCTGGTTCGTGGTGACAGCATCAATCAGATGATGCAGGTAACCGGTGAAGAGGGTATCACCCTTGAAGATTACGTGACGTTCCAGAAGTCCTTCATGTTGGACATGGTGTACCTGCAACAGGACGCTTTTGACGATGTGGACGCTTCCTGCCCAATCAATCGTCAGCAGGAAAACTTTGATCTGGTGGTCAGTCTGATTCGTCAGCAGTACAGCTTCAGTGACAAAGAAGAAGTGCGTGATTACTTCATCAAGCTAACAGGTCTGTTCAAGAACATGCACTATGCGCATCACGGATCCCCTGAGTACAATAACTACATGAACCGTATTCAGGAGCTTCGCAGCCAGCACGCAATGGGTGCTCTGGCTGCATGATGCTGCATTGTTAAATAGTTTTAACCCAGAACTGCCGGTTATACCGGCAGTTTTTTTATGTGCGGTTTTTGATTCAGGCTCTGGTCAAAAACGACAGGGTATGTACAATGCAGAGTGTTTCCTCGTGTAACTGGTTTGAATTCGAGGGTAAAGCGGTCAGGGATTAGCCGTACATAATGATAAAAAAAGTTCTGGCTCCAGATTCATTGGATTTCTGGTTGCGGACAGGAGTTATAATGAGAAAAATTACCGCCATGCTGGCATTTCTGCTCGCATTCAGTACATCGTTGTTTGCCTCTGACAACGACCTTTGGGAAAAATCCACACTCAATCAGATTATGGAACGTAAAGTGCTCCGTGTTGGTCTGGATGCTGGCTATATGCCGTTTGAGATGACCAACAAGCAAGGCAAGATTGTTGGCTTTGATGTGGATATTGCTCGTCAAATGGCCAAGGCCATGGGGGTAAAGCTTGAGATTGTGAACACTGCCTGGGATGGCATCATTCCGGCCCTGGTGACTGATAAGTTCGATATCATCATGTCAGGTATGACACTGACCGCCGAGCGTAACCTGCAAATCAACTTTGCGGACCCTTATATTGTTATTGGTCAGAGTATCATGGTTAGAAATGGTCTCGAAGATGAAATTCAATCTTATAAAGACCTTAATGACTCTAAATACACTGTGGTTTCTAAATTGGGCACTACAGGTGATATTGCGGCCAAGCGCTATTTGAGCAAGGCCAAACTCAGACTGTTTGAAACTGAGTCAGAAGGTGCCATTGAGGTGGTGAATGGCAAAGCAGATGCATTTATCTATGACCTGCCATTCAACGCGGTTTACTCCAGCCAGAATCCAGGAAAACTGGTTCACCTGGATACTCCATTTACCTATGAGCCACTGGCCTGGGGTGTTCGTAAAGGTGACCCGGATTTCTTGAACTGGTTGAATAACTTCATGCGTCAGATTCAAGGTGATGGTACCTACGATAAGATCTATGCCAAATGGTTCGAAAGTTCCGAATGGCACAAGACCTTGAAGTAAAGGTTGATGCTGCAGAGTAAACCCGTGAAAGGCCAGCCTTTGCAAATGGAAAAGCAGCCAAACCAGGTTCTCTGGAATCTGGTCTTTGCTGCCATATTGCTGCTGTTGGGTCTGGGTATCTACAAGTCCAGTCAGGCTATTGACTATATCTTGCGCTGGGATCGAATTCCCCAGTACATTGTTTATCAAGCTCGAGATGAACTCCGCGCTGAGTTTGATGGCACCATTGAAAGTAACGATAAGGGGCAGTTAATCCTTGTTAATGATATTGACGACAGTGAACGTACTGTTATTGTCAATTATCAGGAGTTTGTCATCGCTAAGGGCGACCTCATTTTTGAAGGCGATTTACTGGCTGTAAATTATCAATGGCAGCCAGGGCCAATAGCCACTGGTCTCTGGATGACCATTAAGCTATCGCTGGTTTCCATTGTTTTTGCCATTCTTCTGGGGTCCCTGGCAGGTTTGGCTCGAATATCCCCGAATCCGGCATTGCGACATTTTGCTACTGTCTACATTGAGCTGGTTCGCGGAACCCCTCTGCTGGTTCAAATCTTCATTGTCTATTTCTTTCTTGGCACGGTTCTGGATCTGGAGCGATTCACCGCAGGCGTGGTGGCGTTGTCTGTATTCACAGGAGCCTATGTTGCAGAAATTATCCGGGCTGGTATTGAGTCCATCAGTCGGGGGCAGATGGAAGCGGGCAGAAGCCTTGGGATGAGTCGTGGTAAAACCATGCGCTATATCATTCTTCCTCAGGCCTTTAAACGAGTACTTCCTCCTCTGGCGGGACAGTTTATCAATCTGATCAAGGATTCCTCTCTTGTATCCGTGATTTCCCTGACGGATCTGACCAAGGCCGGGCGGGAAGTAGTGAGTGTGACATTCAGTCCATTCGAAGTCTGGTTCAGCGTCGCATTTCTGTATCTGATTCTGACAGCTTCTCTTTCCTTATTGGTTCGTCGTTTGGAGGTGAGATATGCCGTCAGAGACTGAAGCCATCATTCAGGTAACAGGTGTTGAAAAGATCTATCCCAATGGGGTTCATGCACTCAGGAATATTCATCAGAATGTACAGGAAGGGGAAGTTGTTGTTGTTATCGGCCCCAGTGGTTCCGGTAAGTCGACTTTCCTGAGAACACTAAATCAGCTGGAAACCATTAATGATGGTGAGATCGTTGTTGATGGCATCTCTCTGACCACTCCCGGAGATGTGAATAAGCTCCGGGAAGAGGTGGGAATGGTTTTCCAGTCATTTAATCTGTTTCCCCATTTATCCGTGATGGACAATATCTGTCTGGCACCGATCAAGGTTCGGGGGATTGGTCGGGCTGAAGCGGAAGAGAGAGCAAAAGACCTGCTGTTAAAAGTAGGGCTGGCGGATAAAGCCGTTAGCTTTCCTCCACAACTTTCGGGTGGTCAGCAGCAGCGGGTAGCCATAGCTCGAGCTCTGGCTATGCAACCACGTATTATGCTGTTTGATGAACCAACCAGTGCGCTTGACCCGGAAATGGTGGGTGAAGTTCTGGATGTCATGAAGCAGCTGGCCAGAGAGGGTATGACGATGGTAGTCGTTACCCATGAGATGGGGTTTGCCCGTGAAGTTGCAGACCGGGTGCTGTTTATGGATGGAGGAGAGTTGTTGCTTGACTGTGAGCCTAACGCCTTTTTTGATAATCCGGAAAGTGATCGTTTAAAGTTTTTTTTAAGTCAAGTAATTTAATACTGTCTTATTATGGTCGTCGTTTATATTAACCAATAAGTATCAGCCGAAGTTTCATTGGTAGCAATCTTGATATATGGCTACTTTCATTCCAGTGTCGAGTGATTCCAAGGTTGCTACCATGAGACCTTTTCTGAAGGGCTTGTGCTTTCTCGTTGTTGTTTGTTGCTGCTCTGTCCTCTCGAAGCACGCATTTTCGGATGATTCCTCGGGTTTGATACACGTCGAAAATGTGCTTGTTTTCGGAGACAGTGTTTCCGATAGCAATGGCCCATTCTCAACCTGGAAGCTGCTGAACACTCTGAAAGGTAATATGGTTGATGGTAAACCCATGCTGAACCTGCTGCCATTTCTGAATAATTCCCTGATGCAGGATGTACCCGGGTATGCGGCGGTTTCTCATTTGCACTGGATTCGTACCCGGCTATTGCATATCGAAAAAGAGTCATTAACTGCACTTCTGGATTTTACTAAACATCTGCCTATCCCGATTTTGCCTGACCCTAAATACTATTTGAAAGGCATGTTCACCGGTGGAATCGAATTTAAGGGAGTTTGGCCTGATTATCTCCATCATATGCTGGGGGCAAGCCTTGATAATCGAGCTATGGCTGGTAGCTGGACGTTATGTGCATCTCAAAAAATGGAGCATCCCGGTAACCTTATTCACATTGCTCAAGGGGTTGAGAGCCTTGCGGAAGATTTCGTTTCCGGCAGTCTTATTCCCCCATGTGAAGGTTTGATTATTAGTGCCTGGTCACAGGAAAATCTCTCATTTGATGGATCAAAGACACTGGTGATGTTCTTTAACAGTGCAAATGACTATTTGAATGGTTGGCCTGATTCCAAAGAGGTGGTTAATAAATATGTGTCTGATATTACGCGCTTGATTCGTCTGGGTGCCAGGTATGTAGTGGTTATAAACCTTCCGGACATTAATTTAACGCCTCGATATCAGCTGGCACCGGAACCTGTTCGAGCTTGGATGTCTAATGCTGTTCAGGAAAACAACAGAGAGTTGAAGGCTGCTCTGCAAGCTGTTCGTGAGCACTATAAGGAAACGGTGATTATTGAGTTGGATGCAGCAACCATGATGAATCAGTTGATCTCTGGAGCAGCACAGCATGGCATTATCACAGATAAACCTTGTCTGGGGATAACTGCGGGACTTCCAAACATTGATGCTCACAAGGAAAAGTATGGAACAGGGCTTGTTGAGCACATCATGAATAACCCATCCCTTGCTGATGCAGCAAAGGTTGCATCTCATTCTGCTGCTGGGGAAGAGGTTCCAGTCTGTTCCAATCCTGATGAGCACTTCTTTTTTGATACGGTTCATCCGACTGCGCATACTCATTATGAGATTGCGCAGTATGCCTGCAATCTTCTGAATAATCATGGCATTGCCTGTTCGGCGAATGCTAACCAGCCTTTAATCACTGCACCCAAGCCTATAGTGAGCTGGCAGTAGGTATAGATGACCATAGTCTTTGGATTATTAAATACTCCCTTCCAAAATTATAGTTTTGAGTTTTCTGGTAACTATGGAAGGTGAGTGATGTACTGTTTCTGGCGTTCATGATACGTATAAGTACGGCATTCGTTTGTTCTTGAACTATCCGCTTATGTATTTGTCCATCTCTTGGTTGCCTGGTTAGTCAATGGGTTAGGGGTGGAGTTTATTTGCTATGCCAAGGGCTTTCAGTTTAATCAAGAAACTTCAGCTTTCCTTATGCATTTTCCTGCTTTTATTTGGGTTAAGGGTAAGTGGGTTTGAAATAGATATTACGGGCTTATCGGCTCATATCAACAGAGGATTTCAGCAGCAGAATTCTGGTATTTTACTGGATGGTGATGGTCGCTTTGTTCTAAATCCAGGAATTGCTGGAAAAGTTGTCTTAACAGGCTATGAAAGTGAATGGGTAGATGTTGATTTACTCTGGCAGTTTGGGGGCATGTTTGATTGCCGCTTTTTGCCGATGATCTTCACTGGTCCTATTCTTCGCTTTTCCTTTCATATATCCGAACGCTGGAGTATTGATCTGAATCTTGCCCTCTCAATTATGGGAACTTTCCAATGGTTATCTGGTTTTGATTCAGGAGCCATTCAACCCTATGCCTATCCTTCAATTCGCTACCGGAATGAAGATGGACGAGGCATGAGTGTCAATCTTGCCTATACGTCCAGAAATGCTGGTTTGATTCCTGTTGCAGGGAGTAACCTTTTATTTTTGTTTGGTAGCATTGTGATCCCTCCGACTACTCCTTCTATCGCACTAATAGGACTTTCCACTGAGGAGCAGAATCTGTTCAGGCGTACGCTTGCAAAAGATGGAATTAAGGTAAAAGTTTTTTCTGATACGGGTACTTTAATAAGTCAGATTAAGGGGTGATGTGTCAGAGCTGTTGATCTGATACACTCCTGTCTTTTTGAGTCATCTATGGCTGTAGTTCAAGTTGCCTGTATCCATTGTCAACAAACGTTCAATGTTGTTAAGAACGGGAAAGCTGAGACGGGTCACCAGCGGTATAGATGCAAGGACTGTAATAAGAGTTTCCAACTTGAGTATCGCTATAACGGCAATCTGCCTGGTACTCATGAGCAGATCA
>OODV01000340.1 GCA_900299555.1 uncultured Endozoicomonas sp. | reverse complement strand
GGGAAAGAGATCTGGAAGGAAAAGTTCATAGCCTGAATTTGACCTGACAGACACCCTCTTGAAAATCGGTAACTGTCAGGTCAGGTCTGAACTTCTACAATTTAGCCGCTGTCCAATCATCTCTTTCAGTGTACTTTCGTTAGTAAAACCACCAATTATCTCATCGGGGAACACCAGTGCTGGCGTACCCGTGATACCGAGCCGTTGAGCAAGCATGATATTGCTGTCCAACTGCTGGTTGATATCAGCATCAACTGCTTTTTTGAGCTCTTCGAGATTCAGTCCCTGAGTTTTTACACTACTGGCAATAGAGTTGGAGTCATGGCGGGCTGGGTGTGACATAAACTGCTTATGCAAGGAGAGATAGGCTGTATTGCCTTTGGCTCCTTCTGTTAATGAAAGTGCTGCTAATGACAGAGCAGCGGCTTCTCGTGAACTTGGTCCAAGGATCGGCAGGTCTTTGTATATAATTTTCAGGTCAGGATAAGTTTTTACCAATGATTCAAGTACCGGATCCTGTTTCTTGCAAAACCCGCAGTTAACATCGCCAAAGTAAACGATACTTAGTTTTGGGGTTTTTGAGCCCGCGAATGGATCATTGCTGTCGTTAAAAAGCTCAGCCTGGCTGCTGCTGAGTGCTGAGTCTTGAGCCTGTGTTCTGGCAATTTCTTCTCTTTTTTTCAGCTCATTTACTACTTCAATAAAGATTTCAGGGTTTTCGATCAGGGTTTCACGAACCAGTTCTCGGACTTGTTGCTGCTGTTCCTGGTCAAGTGGCTTTGCCTGGATACTTAACGGAAGTATTAATGCTGTGGCAGTAATGGCTAGAAGTTTTTTCATGGCTAACGTCCAATGTAATTTGATTAGGGTTATATTTACCCATCATACCTTTTTGGGTGACCGCTATGGAATGAAGTCTCTCTTAGTTAAGGTAATAATATTGTAAGCATTATCTTTTTAATTCTGATTATTAATTAATCATTGAGTATGTCATTGGTAATCCCCTGTGATTCCGGGGTATTTATTGCTTCAGGTCAGGTTTTATGAGGGGAAGTCTGCGTATTGTGATCCTTGAGGGGCTTCTGAGCAGGAGCTCTGAAGGGGTAGTATCAAGACCGCTGAAATACCCGGAAGGACAGAATATCGGTATCGAGCAGAGGTGTGAAAAAAGCCAAATATACTTTACATCAGGCGTTGTTGTTGGCTTCCCTGACAGCTTGTCGGGAAAGATTGAAAGCCTGCTAAATGATGGCTAAAGAGGCCGATAACAACAGTTCCTTAAAAAACATGTAAAGGACTGAAACAATGAAAGTAATTGCTGTTGCTGTAGCGGGATTGTTATTGGCTGGTGTTGCTCAGGCTGCTGACAGGGTTGAAGATCAGCAGAAACAGAGTATGGTTTGTTATTCTATGGGAAGTGTTTCTGCTGTTCGTCAGGCCAGTGAATCTCGCTTCTCAGCCCAGGGGAATATGTCTCCTAATCTTTCGGTCAATGTGGCGCCTACCTTTTATGTCACCAGTGACCGTGACTATAAGGCCTGTCGCAAGATGGCAGCCGAAAAGGGCGCTCATGTGATTATTGATCCAAATGCGTGATTGTTGATTTGAACAATTAAGGCTCATAGTACAAAACTATTGCTTTGTTTCTCAGGCCTGGTGTGGTCAGGCGTTGCAGATTAGCCTCCAGAAGAGGCTGAGGGCAGAAAGGTTATAAAAAAGCCGGTTACCTTCAATGGGAACCGGCTTTTTTATGGTGAGCTTTCAGTGTTTCACACTCCCAAGCTGTGCATGGGAATTAATCGGGCTTAGAAGGTATAACCAACGGTCCCGGTAATGGTGCCTTTACGCAGAACGTTGTCGGCATCACCGCCCCAGGTTACTTTAGCCATCATATCGTCATACTTGGCAGTCAGCCCCATATTGATCTTTTTCTCGCCTTCTTCAAAGCGACCGGTCATATGGGAGTTACCGTTCACATCATGAGTGAAGCGGAAGGTGGACTCCAGGTTCAGGCCGGGCATGGCGACATCATTCCAGTTGGCGCCGACCATCATGTTATAGCCCCAACTGAAGCGGTCGAGACGCTCGTCGGCATTAAGTTCTGGAGTGCCATTTCTTGCATCGCCAGCCCAATCACTGGACCCCTTAGCTACATAACGGTCATAGTTTTCAAGACCAGAAACCTGTTGGAACGCTGCTTCACCAACCACATACATCAAGTCAGTGCCAAGTACTGCACCAAAAGGTTGAATAACAGACAATGACGCATCCCACATTGGAGTTCGTTCATAGTTTTCAAACCACTCTCCAACAGTAGCTATCCGAGAGTTGTCAACATGGGAGGCTGCCCACTCATTATCGGTAAGTATGCTGTCGTCTGCAGCCAACACTTGAGCCAAAAGGTCTTCAGGGTGATCAACCCAGATAGGAGCGTTCTCTCTGTATGTTAGTTCGCCTGCTATTTGGGTATAGCCAAAGACTTTGGTGTTGAAGCTGGCTCCCCATAATTTTATATCTTCAGGATATGCTGTTTGTGCGAATGTTCCCTGATTGAGTAGATACAGGTTGCCAAGGTAATTTCCTACAGCACCACCACCACCAGCAGCTACTACGGTATTTGCTGCAGCATTAACCGTAGCATCATCCGTTATCATGGCTTCTATAAAAGGTAGGCTGGAGTGATAGTTTGCATAGTAAAAAGTAAACTCTGTATTTTCTAATGACTCAGGACTGTAGTTAAATTTCAGTCCCCACTGGCCAGAGTTTTTTGCGGACTGCGACCCACCTGTATCGGCTACTGTCATATAGTCTGTTTGAAAGTCAAATCGCGCAAAGGCAGGGTTAGTTCCAGCCAAAGCTAAATTTAAATTTTGTAATGTTGTAGTGTTCACGTTCAGCCCGACAAGATCGTAATGGGCAAAATCTGAACCTGGTACAAAAATATCTTCACCGGAGCCATAAGTTCCTCGACCTGGCATGATAGATCCTTCCCAGTCGTACTGTACAAAGCCGGATAGAGTCATCTGATCATTAAACTGCAGGTCAGCCATGACCATTCCCTGTGCAAGATTCAAATCACCATCAGAGCCTGGAACGGTTGCCAGTGCCATATCATAGGCGTTCAGATCCATCATGCCGCCACCGTAGAAAATGGTTTCCCCCCAATTATGAGTCTGGTCACCCAGTTTCAGGCTGAGCTTCTGGCCACCATCAAACTGCCAGTCGGCAAAAACATAAGCACTTTGCAGCTTAACACCGCGGCCCTGATTGTCTTTAACTTCATCGGACCAGCCCGGGAAGGTTCCGCTTTCATCATAAGGCAGTGGGCCATTACCGTTGTTGTAGTCGTTAGCGTTATTTTCTTCCCAATGATTGGTGCCATTCATAAGTACATGGTCGTAATAGGCAGTGGCACGACCAAAGAAACCGTAGTTGTCTTTTTTCACATCCAATTCGGAGGTGACTTTCAGCGCTTTGCTGACAAAACCTCTTTTAAATGAACGATCACCATCGTTTTCCAGCTGTTCGTTGGAGTCTGGTGTTTCGTAACCTTCAAGATCGTACTTGGCACCCAGAGTGATGGTGGTATTGAGGGTTCCCTGGACTTCTCCATCCATTGCCTCAAACTCGAAAGCCTGGGCAGAAGCAGAGAGAAGTAGTGTGCCTGTTAACATAAAGCCAGCAGTAGCCGGTGCGAGCTGCAGTCGATTCAACATGAGGGGCTGTATCCTTGCCGTTTATTATTAGAGTTATTTTGTCTACCAATGGATTAATCTAACTGCGCTATTGCGCTGATAACCCAGGTTCCAGTACAGCCTTCGAGCCCCCGGTTATAGTCCCCACTATGACCAGTTATTTCATCTGAACTGGAACCAAAGTTCGCAATATTTACGACGATGGTTAGAAAATACGTTTGGTATTATTTTTATTGTTTGTGTTTCGGCCTGTCTATTTGTACTAAAGTGCATATTGGTATGCAAGAAATTTATACCCTGTTTTTTAAACTTTCTCCTTATTCATTTCTCCCTGTTTTGAAGGCTTTTCTTTCTATCAGGACAGCCTTTATCCCTCCCTGAGCGGGGAGGGACTGGAATGGCTTTTCTCAGTGAGCTTTGTACTCTTGGGCGTTAAAAAATCAGGAACCGTAACCTCCATCTGCACAAGGTTTGCCGTCGGAATCCATCTGGTTGATCCATTGACTAACCAACTCTACGCCTTTGGCGTGACTGAGTGATCTACCCAGTTCCGGCATCATTTCACCCGGCTCCAAAGTCTCCATCCGATAAGTCAGAATGGATTGATCAGCGTGGCCCGGCAAGATATCCACAGGCCGGTTGCCTGCCCCTTTACCCGCGGCTATGGGGCGTTTACACAGACCAATGGTGGCATCCATCGGTGTATCCATGGTTAAGAACAGGCCACTGGTTCTTGCTGCGCCTTTTGGGTTATGGCAATGGCTGCAATTGGCATCTAGATAACTGCGAGCTCGATGAGCCAGGGTTTCATTCGGTCTGACATTAGGCCAGAGGGCATTTTGGGATGCGTTTTTGACGTCATTCAAACCAGTAAGAAGGCCTGCTTTCATCAGGTGTGTCAGCTGGTTTTCTTCTCCGGAGGCATAGGTAAAGTTCCGGTTAAGGTGACGAATCTTTGGACCCAGGGGTTTTACTGCTTGTCGGCTGTCGTCTTCTGCATGACAGCCAGCGCACTGGTTGGCATCGGGAATGATGTAGGTAAACGATGTTTCCTCTGTTGAGCTATCAATGCCACTCTTAATACCAGATAGGGCTAACTGCATACTGTCACCAGCCCACTCCAGTACCGCATCCGTCTGCTGTTCATTCCATACATAGGGAAGGGCAACCCAGCCATCTTCCTGGTTTACCAGCAGGCGGGTTTCAACCAGTCGAACCTGGTCCAACGGTAGGCCTTCTTCGGGGGGAAATAGTGATTTTTCGCCTTCTGAAGCCTGAAGAGTAGTGCCATTTGCGACGGGGTAATAAAAGGTCTTGCTGATGATGGTTCCCACGGGATACTGAATCTCACCGTCCACAACGCTGGCCTGCTTTCCCTGGGGAATCCAGAGTGTTCTCAACTTACTGGCGTAATCGGTAAACAACGGTGTGTTTAATTCATAGGGAACCACCGTGTCCGCCAGTTCTATTGAATTGCCATTGATGGACAAAATCTGCCACTGGCTTAGATTATCCGGATAGTTATCTCCCGAGGTCATCAGCAGAGGCTGTGATTTTTCACCACAGCCTGCTAATACCAGAGCCATCAGCCATACTGCGAACAACCTGATCAAGGCAGGTACCCTGATAACAGCAACCATAAATCAGCCCTCGTCTTTTGTTAGCAGAGATTCGGGCAGAGAAATAGCTGCCAGCTTGGGCAGTGAGCAACGGTGTGGAGCAATGTCTGTACTGATATTGCTGAAGTTATTACCCGCATCCACATTTACAACGCCACTTTCCCCGTTATCGATGCACAGTGCTGGAGTCTTGCTCTTTGGGTTGACGATGCCATCCCAGAGCACATCGGGAAGACTGCCGCTGAAGCCAAACTCGGCTATCTTCAGAGCTTTCAGTTCCATCCGGTCAGGGCTGTCACCACCGCCTTCGAACCGGTTGCCGTAGACGTAGATCCCTTCCGGGTACGGGTCAAAGTCATCAGCCAGCTTGTAATCTGACTCGTATCCTGCGGTGTAGTAACTGCTGACAATAACGTTGGCTGTCTTATTGTCTTTTATATCGTTATTAAATATCTCGACATTGTCGTTTGAGTTGATCAGGACTCCAGATCCAGCTGGCACGGCTGCAACGGCGGTTCCTTCGGTACCGAAGTTTTCGTAGTTATTGGCAATAATCTGGTTTTCGTAGATCCGGGTAGTGTGGCCAGGCTGCGTCAGGTAGGGCATGTTGAAGACCAGCACGCCGCCCGTATTATTGGTAGCAACATTGCCATAGACGTCGGCACCGATAGTGTTTTCGATTTCAATGCCGGCCACGTTATATTCAGCACGGTTATTACGCACGATGACGTTTCTGGACTGCCCTACATAAATACCGGCATCGGATGCACCAATGGCAACCGAATCTTCGATCAATGTGTTTTCGGTCTGTACAGGATAAAGACCATAGGCACCGTTGGCATTATCAGGACCGTTGGTCCACTCAACTCGCACCCGGCGGATAACAATATTTTTACCCTGGTTGATCTTGACGGCATCGCCTTTGGTATCTTCTATCGCCAGATCCTCAACGGTAAAGTCACTGGCATTCACCAGCAGGCCTTCAGCCCCTGCTACCTGGCCTTTGAAGGAAAGGATAGTTTTGTCCATGCCGGCGCCACGGATGGTCACTCCATCCACATTAAGGGAAAGGCTGCGGTCGATGCTGTATGTACCTTCCGGTAGTTCAACCACATCACCCGGCTTGGCCTTGATCAGTTTTGCCTGAAGGTCTTTTCGGAAGTTTTTGGCGGCTTCTGTAGTCTGGACTGCTTCCTGAACATCCTGACCACAGGCCGACAGTAATAACGCAGTGACAGTGACTGCCAGAACGGATTGGATTTTCAAAGGGTGCATCCTCTTTCTTATTGTTCTTATAGAGAGTTGTATAAGGGAGCAAAACGCGAGTTTACATTAGCTCAGCAGGGCAAAGAGATTCTGACCAGAAATGGTAAAAATGCACCTGATTTTAAAAACAGTCAGTAAATTTCAGAATTGGTCAGTTGCTTTCAGTCCCAGATCAGGAAGGGGATCGCTGTCATTCCCATGTTTCTTCGAGAGGATGCAGTCTTTAGTCAGTAACTGGCACGGTGTTAGTGGAATGGCGTTATGCATTCCCACGCGGAGCGTGGGAACGATGTCGTGTTGCCTGTGCTGTTACGAGCAGCGGGTAGCGGACAGCGGGCAGTGTTCTTTTCGATATTGGCTTGGCGTCTTTTCTGTCCGTTCTTTAAAGGCCCGGTTGAAAGCGCTGAGTGATCGGAAACCCGCATCAAGGGCGATGGTAAGAACGGGTAACTGACAGTCTTCTTGAGAAACCAGTCGGCGACAGGCTTCCTGTATGCGATAACCATTAAGAAAGTCATTGAAGTTGCGATACCCCATCTGCTGGTTGATTAACTGCCGCAGTCTGTATTCCTGAATATCCATGGTTTCAGCCAGGTCACTGATGGTAATGCCTTCCTGTCGATAGAGCTTCTGATCCTCCATCATCCCTTTTAGCTTTTCAATCCACAGGTTTACTGGTTCTCCCTCTGGCTCACTGGTTGGGGGCTGGAGTTGTTCTTCCTGAATAGTCCGTGCTGCTGATTCATGCTCTGTCCCGGGTTCAGTGAATAAAAGTCCTGAGCGGAATTTGAGCAGTCGACCATAAAAGATAAAAAGGAATAGAGCTAAAAGTACAGGTTGAGCCAGTTTAAATGCGGGAGGGCCTCCATTAAAGAACTGTTCCATAGTTACGACAACGGCGATATAAAAACCAACACTGCCTAGTAGCCAGACTCGTAACTCGCGGCGGGACTCGACCAGATCATCTCGCATGCTGCGGACTACAGTAATCAGAGCGTGGGTGATCAGAATAAACTCCAGCCATTGTGGGAGGTGGAACATTAACCAGCTGAATATGAAAGAGGTATCCAGGCCGAACAGGTGGGCAGCAACCCTACCGATAGCAGGTGAAAAAATAATAAATAAAGGAATAGCGAGAGTTTTTCTATTCAAACGAAAATTGTCGTCAAATAGTAGTAGGCATACCATCCAGAAAAGGGTGGGGATCATGCTTCGAAACACGACACATAGCCAGATCAGCCAGAAGTTATTGGTCCAGGATTCAACAACAGGTTGTAACAGGTAACCTATCAGGCTCATCTGTAACATGGCAAAGCACAGGGCGCGACAGTCACGTATCCCCGGCAGTACTTGGAATAGTGTCATTATCGCCAGAGAGAGGCTGAAAAATGTGGCGGCAATTTGGTAGTCAGGCATCCTGATCCCCGGTTTTCCGACAAATCCTGAAAAATACTTATTCTAATTGCTGATTATTGTTGATATTCATGTGTCATCAGCTCTTCATAATCGTTATGGTATACGCATAATAAATTTAATAAAAACTATATGTTACAGAGTCTTATTATGCGCATTTTCTATTTTGCCGTTTCCCTGATGCTATCTGCACAGGTTTCTGCCTGGTCAAACCACACGCTGGTGACGCACCAGTTGGTTGCCACTTTACCACAAGTTCGTGATGCAGCGCCGGTGGAAGTGGAAAGCCTGAATAGCTTCTTGTTAGCGAATGAGAGTGAACTGGAAGTGTTTCTAAGTCAGCAGGAAAGCTGGATGCGGGAAAATCTCTGGCACTATGCGCCACGTCCGGAGGCACTTGAATTCCGCGCAAAGGACAAGGAAAACGATATTCGTACCCGCTTTACCCATGCGATCCGTATCAATCCTAATGCAAAATTACCATTGTATTTACAGTTGCTCAGCTTTAGAGCTTAGGTATTACGGACGTTTGAGAAGTTTATTTCTGAAATTAATAAAGCATTTCCAGTGTAACTTCTGAACTGGCCAATTCTCTTATATTACCGACTCTACAAGCAGTCTATGCTGCTCTGGGTTTCGAGCTTAATGTTCG
>OODV01000308.1 GCA_900299555.1 uncultured Endozoicomonas sp. | reverse complement strand
AGTTATCGGGGAGTTTATCTCCCGAAACCACTATCAACAGTTTTGATACATCACCGATTAAGGATGGATATACGCCGAAGATGGTTGTTGTTACTGATAATGAGAGCAAAGGTAATCTGAAGGTAGTAAAAAACTCAGGAGGAGAAAACGTTCCTGTTGTGCTATTTGAAAGCTCGGTTATACCTTACAGTCATTTTCTTGGTAGTAGCGATGAATAAGTGAGCTACATTATTTATCAACATGCTCTGAGGTTGTCTCAAGGTGAGTTGTTTTTTTATATTGCCATCGAACTCTTAAAATGGGAGTTATTTTAAATAAAGGAATGAGCATCCAATACATAAGTATGCCAACACAGTTAGCGACGATATCCCAAAAAGAAGGGTGTCGATAATCCGTAAGGGATTGCAGGCTTTCGATCCAAATACCATAAATCGCTGCGATTGCTGCTTTTTTAAGGTTAAACGTATCTTGATAATAGAAGCTATCAATAAGCCCTGAGATAACTAGAAAAGCAATAAAATGAGCTATTTTGTCAGCAGCGACCGGCAGATTCCAGAATGTCAGATCAATGCCTTTAATTTTGTCTACAGGCAATAGAGACAAAATAGTGATCGTCGTAAGGGCTATCGCTAATGCCGCTTTGCTGACTGGCAAATAGTGCTGAAGAATTATCGCTTCCAGCGAGGGCGTTTTCCTGATGTTTTCCACTTCACACTGTTGGATTTATTGTTAATGAGTTTGTCTTTTAGTGAAGCAGGGATTTCCAACTCACGCCAATGTCCTGGCTGTAGACCGTCAATTTTCCATGATCCAATCTGGCAGCGAATCAGCCTGAGCGTTGGATGACCAATAGCGGCAGTCATTCTTCTGACTTGACGGTTTCTACCCTCCTGAATGGTTAATTGAATCCAGCAATCCGGTACTGACTTTCTCTCTCGTATGGGAGGGCTTCTGTCCCAAACTTCAGGTGAATCAATGAGTTCTGCCTGCGCTGGAAGAGTGGGGCCATCATTAAGAACTACTCCAGTACAAAGATGGTCTAAAGCTTGGGCATCGGGGATTCCCTCAACCTGAACCCAGTACGTTTTGGGCATCTTGTGTTTTGGTGAGGCAATAAGGTTTTGCAACTGACCATTGTTGGTCAGCAGTAATAACCCTTCACTGTCTCGGTCCAGCCTGCCTGCAGGGTAAATGCCGGGAATGTTGATGAAATCCTTCAGGGTTTGCCGACCATCCTGGTCAGTGAACTGAGTGAGAACACCGTAAGGTTTATTGAAGAGGAGTAATCGGTTTTTTGAAGTAGAGCGTATGACAGAAGCCTGCATGGGTGATCACTGATGAAATAAAGTCAGAATTATAAATGCAGGAGGTCCTGACGACTAGACTGTGGCAAAAGCCACAATTTTTATAGGGGTTTGTTGTGAGCACACCACCAGTAAGCAATGAACACATTCGGCAGCAGGCTGCTCATCTAAAAGTTGTTTTAAGGTTCATTGCTCCTCTGCTGCTCGGGGGAATCTTGTGGGTGCTTCCTTCCCCGGAAGGTCTGGATTCGCAGGGTTGGCATATGTTGATTATTTTTTTCAGCACGTTGCTGGGGGTTATGGTAACCCCAATGCCAATGTCTGCCATAACCCTGGTGGGCGTGACAGCCCTGGGTCTGACAGAGACACTGACGTTGAAGCAGGCATTAGCTGGTTACGGTGATCCGGTAACCTGGCTGGTGGTTCTGGCGTTTTTCATTTCTCACGGATTCATAAAAACAGGCCTTGGGCTCAGGATTGCCTATTGTTTCATGCGTCTGATGGGGAAGAAAACCCTTACTCTGGGATATGGCCTTACCTTGACGGATACGCTCCTGGCCCCGGCTATGCCAAGTACTACAGCTCGTGCAGGTGCTGTGGTTTATCCCATCATGCAATCCATCGCTACGGTGTATGACAGTAAGCCAGGTGCCACGGCCAACAGAATGGGCGCTTTTTTCATCATGATTGTTTTCCACGCCAATGCCATTACCAGCACTATGTTTCTGACGGGGATGGCGGGTAACCCTCTGGTGGTTAAGCTGGCTGGAACTCAAGGTGTTGAACTGAGTTGGGCTACCTGGGCATTAGGAGCCTTGTTACCCGGTATTGTCTGCTTGATTTTGATGCCATTGTGTTTGTATCGCATTATCCCGCCCGAATTGAAAGCAACGCCCATGGCTGTCAAGGTGGCACAGGATGAACTTCATCGCCTGGGCTCTTTAACAAGAGACGAGTGGATTATGGCTGGGACATTCCTGACCCTTCTTCTGCTTTGGATATTCGGCCAGCAACTTGGTTTTTCTGCAACTCTGGTTGCCATGGTGGGCGTCTGTATTCTGCTCTTGAGTGGGGTACTTGACTGGGATGATATCCGAGGAAATAAAGGAGCCTGGGACACCATGATCTGGTTCGGGGCATTTATTACCATGGCTCATTATCTCAGTGCCTATGGCGTTGTGAATTATGTCAGTGAGCAGGTTGGCGTTCTGTTTGGTGGTTTACCCGCCTGGCTGACAATGATCTCTATTTGTGCACTTTACTACTTATTTCATTACTTCTTTGCAGCATCAACCGCACAGATCAGTGCCATGTATGCAAGTTTTCTACTGATTATGCTCAGTGCTGGCGTGCCTCCACTGGGAGGAGCATTGATGCTGGCTTATATGAGTAATATTTGTGCCGTTGTCACTCACTACGGGAATGGGCCTGCCCCGATTCTTTATGGTGCCGGATATGTACCTCTTTTAACCTGGTGGAAGGTAGGGCTGATGATGAGTCCGGTATACTTGTTGGTCTGGCTTGGTTTGGGTAGTGTCTGGATGTCCTGGCTTGGCTATTTTTAATCACTATTGGGCAAGGTTCCACTAAAAACCTGCCTTTCATCTGATAGCAGATTACTTTTTCTTGGTAGATATTTCTCTAAACGCCCTTATCTATAGCCCCATCCCTGTTGGTTTTTTTGCATGCATACTTGTAGCCGGCCCCTAAAGAATGATTTCAACAATAAAGGTTTTGATTAGAAAGCCCAGAACACCAAGGCCCAGTGCTCCAAAAAGTACGAAGGTTCCCCACTTTCCCGCATTGGATTTTTTGGCTAGGTCATAAACGATAAAGGCCATGAATAAAACCAGTCCACCGATTAGAACCTGCATCATTAAGGCTTCGAATTCAGCAACGTCCATAGAACCTCCCATTATTTTGGCGACATTGTAGGCATTTTATGTCTGGCTCGCCAATTTCGGCAGCTGAATGTTTTCAGACTAATCACCATATAAGAAATACTGTTCAAGCAACAGAGCTGGACACGGTGATAAAAATGGTCATTCCTCTACATAGTTTCGGATTAAGACCGATATAGGTATCCAGAGAGTTTCAATACGACCTGATTTAAAAAGGCTATCTGGGGAATGTCATGGCGGTCAAACTCAAACTGGTGGATATCACCAAGTTGCAAAAATCCAACTACCTGGCGTCTGAAGCATCAAAGTCTGCTATACGTGAGGCAAAGGTGCTGCTGGATAAGCAGGAAGAATTTATGAAAAACGGGGGAATGGACCGGCAAAAGCTGCGTGCTTTTATTAACAGTGACTACTGGACATCCCGACAAAAGCAGAAAGCCAGGGAAGAACTGCTTAATTTTCATAATGAATTAAAAAACAATATGGCTAATGAGGCTTCAGCTAAACGCAAGGAGCTGAGAAGTGCCAGTCGTCTGCTCAGTCAGCGCAAGGTGAGCAAAACCGCCTCGGCCAAAAAGCGTTCCGGGTATGTATAAACCATAAACGGATCAGCGTAAAAAATAGTTACTGCTTTTCAGGGATGAGAACAGCATGAATAACGTTAATGGCGTTAACACGAATAATGGAGTAACCACGCTAAATCCTTCGGAAATGAGTCAGCAGGATTTTATCGCTGCCGTTTATCTTGAGCGAGGGGAGATGCTGGATTCAGAAGTTCGCCGAATCATTGGTGAAATGGATACCAGTAATCAGTATGTAGATACGATCAATACTCTGATTGGTAAAGCCAATGTCGCTGAGTTTGGAACTACGAATTACGCAGCTACGACCTGGAGTACCAGTACAAGTGCAAATAACAGCAATGTTGTTCTGGATAATGGTTATGGCCTGAACTTTCAGCCTGATGGTAATGGCGGAACCACGTTCACCATTCTGGATGCAGAGGGAAACCAGTTAATTTACCAGAATCAGACACTGGTTCCTGTTCCCGTCGGGACAACAGTTGATGCCCTGGAAGTGGGTATTCCTGTGATGAGCGATATGACTTTTATTCTTGATGACGGAACTGAAATTACTTTTGAAGCAGGTACGCCGGATACTGCTTTCAATTCGACAGATTTCTCCGGAGGGCTTGCAGATATTACCACGGTTACGATTACTCGTGGTAACCAGGGACTGACAATCACGGGTGTTGATACCGCCACACCCACCGTAGGAGCGCCAAACCTGAATGGCACCACACTGGATGCCAACGATAATGATGGGTATATCCTGCTTGAAGCTGGCGGTATGCATGCGTGGGAATTCAATGGCTCAGGGACCGGCAGTATTACCCAGACTAACCCCAATGATGCCAATGATCAGGTGACTGGGTATTTTGCCCGTAAGTTGGCTTTTGAGCAGGATCTTACTAACGAGTTCACCGGTTCAATCCCTTTTATGACGCAGAAAGAGATAGACCTTTTAACGGAGGAACTGAGAATTTCGTATAATGATGCCAGTGGTACAGGGAGTCTTACCCAGCAAGAATGGATTGCATTAAAACAGGATCTCATTAATGCCCGGGATAATCTCAATGGGAATAACCAGCTACAGACCGTTCAGCTGCAAAGGGCGATGCAGACGTATAATCAAAACTATGAAGCCATGTCTAACGCTCAGCAGAAGATCTACTCTTTGCTTAAGGATATCATTTCTAATGTGAAGTGATGGTTTATGAAATAAACCGGCATTTACTTTGCGCAGTAACGCCGGTTAACAGACTACTAGTCAAGGCTGATTCCCAGCTGACTGATACCATCATTGGCAGAAAACAGCCGGACTTCCCTGGTAAATTCCTTTGTCTGCTTTTTTTGCTGACAGACCATGCTAATCAGTTCACTAATGAAACTCAGTTGAATCTCAAACAGCTCATGCTCTTCGATATACTGAGTCAACTCAGTCCCTTTCAGTTCAGCAGCTTCCGTATATTTTATAAATTTTCCAATGGTACTGAGCGACAGGGTCAATGCACTGGCAGCGTCATCTACCGATGCTTTCATGGCACAGTTAGTCGCACAGTGGAGACTAACCGAAAAATCCAGTGCTGGCTGAACACCAAACATATCAAACTCTTCAAGGGCTGGAGTATTTTCATCCAGTCGTTCTAGCAGGCGTTCGAAATTTTTTGATGATTGCAGTCCGGCTGTATAATCCCAAAGCATGTTAAGACAGTGCCTTACTTCATTTGGCTCTCCAAACTCTGTCAGCTCTGAAAACAGGGCGAAGTTTGGCCAGGCTTGTTCAGTGGTCGCAGTAGCGAGAGCTGTCAGTTGCCAGGAAGAAAGTGATTCGATTTGACGATAATACTGAGTGTACAATTTACGGGTGTTCAATGATGATTACCATTAGGATTAATGCCGCTGGCATTCTAGCAGTTCTTGATTCCAGCGGCATCACCCCTAAGTCATTTATAATGACCATTTAAATTGCAGTTGAACCGAGTTAAAATTGTAGCTTGAGTTTAGCTCTACAGAGCCGCCGTCGGATAAACAGCTTCCCGCAGTAATCTTGCCGGTTTTTAATTGTACATTTCCACAGTCTCCGAAAGAGTAGCGAGTGTTCTTTTTAATAAAGTAGATGCCTTCTCTAACGGTATCACCAAGTCCGACACCATCCAGTCCATAAAGTATGGCTGTGCCTGCAACCTGGTTTCGAACTTTGTCCGGATCATTAATGGTTTTATAAAAGAATGACCCTATACGATCTTCATTTGTTTTATTTTTTTCTTTAAAAGAAAAATCAGAACTTGTTTCTTCACTCTGATATGCCGGCTCTTGATAAGAATAATATTCAAGGGAAGCAATATCTCTTGAATAAGGAGTACTGTACTCAGTAGCAGTGTATTGATCTGCAGACGAGTATGAGGCAAAGCCTATGACCAGAGATAAATACATTGTTCTAATAATGTGTTGAGCAATATTTTTTATATTCATGACCTTCTTCCTTGAGGTATGTCGTTTATGTTTTGGTCATTTCTATCTCCGCAAGAGAAATGTTTTACAAGTTTGATTGAATAAATGGTTATTTAGTTCCAATTACTAAATCTAGAATTTTATCTATAGATACAGTTTTTGAAAGGTATATCAATATATTAGGGTCTTAATTAGGGGAAATAACTTAAACAAAGGTATTATATTTCGATTTGTTATATTTGTTTTGCAGGTATTACTAATTTTATAGAATTAAAATAGATTTTTTAATTTCAAAAATGGTTTCCGGAGATATTCTCCGGAAACCATTTAAAATCAGGCTCGGGACATGAACTTTCCAGTTTCTGTGTTGATTTTAATGATTTCGCCATTACTGAGATATTCTGGAACCTGAACCTCCAAGCCTGTGCTCAGTCTGGCTGGCTTGGTTCTGGCCGCCGCCGAGGCGCCTTTAATACCAGGTGTTGTATCGACAATTTCCAGAGCAACGGATGAGGGTAGATCAATTGCCAGCAGCTGACCATCAACAAGCAGAGCAGTCAGGCCTTCCATATTATCGGCAATATAAAGAAGCTGTTCCTCAATAGTGCTGACATTGACGAGGTATTGGGTATAGTCCTCAGTATCCATGAAGGTGCATTCATCACCTTCCCTGTATAGCAGAGTTACTGCCCGTCTTTGCATATCAACATTGGCCAGAAGAATATCTCCAGTCAATGTCTGTTCCAACTTCTGACCACCGGGTACCGAGTTGAAACGAATCTTATATAATGTCTGAGCACCTCGGGCTGATGGGCTTTTGGCCTCAACCTGACGAACTTGATAGTACTGGCCTTCAATTTCAACAATCTGACCTTTTTTCAGTTCTCGAGCGTAAGGCATCGGATTCCTCGGAATAGCTGGTATGCATATAAATACGGTTGGAGTGATGGTTGCTCTGGTCAGAGTTGCTTAGGTCCGGGTAGTCCAGTTCAAGCACCAGGAGTCGTTGCCCGGATAGCCGTATGAAGCCATTTTCTCGCGTCTGTCCATCAACGGTGAATTCAAACCGAAAAGAGCGTTCAATAACCATTTGGCCTGAAATATCACGGGCTATCCTACTTCTGTAACGAATCACAGAATCATCCAGAAATTGCACGTTCATATCTCGGCAAGCCTTTTTGCCGTGGGCAACTGCCGCCTCTTTTGCGTTGGCTGTATCAAACCAGTAATAGAGGAGGATAAAAAGCAGTATCAGCCAGAGTAAAACATCCATTTTTGCATTTTAAATTGATTATTGCTGGTAATAAAGAGAGCCGTGATATGAAACACAGCTCAACACTTATAAGAGGGGAGTTGAGTCATCAATGAAGGTTTCTTGGGCTGCTTGATTTTCCAATCACCTTTCCTTTGCTGTCGAGTATTTTTTCCCGGGAGTCTACTCGGTACTCAGCTTTAGAGCTTAGGTATTACGGACGTTTGAGAAGTTTATTTCTGAAATTAATAAAGCATTTCCAGTGTAACTTCTGAACTGGCCAATTCTCTTATATTACCGACTCTACAAGCAGTCTATGCTGCTCTGGGTTTCGAGCTTAATGTTCG
>OODV01000277.1 GCA_900299555.1 uncultured Endozoicomonas sp. | reverse complement strand
TCAGTCCTTTGACAACAGGTTTCAGGAAAATATCAATTGGTGTGGTGAAAGACAGCTATAATGTGGACATATTGCATTTTTCAGTTCACGAGTCTGCGCTTATTATTTTCTGAAATTTCTCCAGCTATATTTCGATACGAAAGTATCTAACTGCCATTAACGTCTACTACTAACCTCATTTCACTGACTTTCAGGTTATTGGAAGCAGGCCTGCTGAGCTTAGTTGTATTGGCAGTTCAGCTTGAACATGGGCTTATTTACGGTGATTTTTGATGAAATGTGTTTATAGAACTCCTCAAGAATGTAAGAAAAAAGGCAGGAACAGAAATTCACTTTTTTTGGCGCTTTTCATTATTGTTATTGGCTACTTTCAATGTTCTTTATCCTGGGGGCTTGGGTTTGGTGATGTAGCCCCCGATTTTGAGGCACCTCTGTCAACGGGTGAAACCGTAAAATTTTATGACTGGATTCAACATCAGGGGGGACGGTATACCGTTCTATTTTCTCATCCTCAGGACTTTACGCCAGTATGTACAACAGAGTTGGCTGCAGTCCAGAAACTGATGCCCTCTTTTAGAGAAAGAGGAGTTAATATCATAGGTCTGAGTCTTAACTCCGTTGAAACACATCAAGAGTGGTTGAAAGATGTTGCGGTCATTGCGGATGCCGCAGAGATTGAATTTCCTCTAATTGCTGACATCCACCTGAAAGTAGCCAAGCTATACGGTATGTTACCTGCAGGTGCCAAAGGTGGCTTACCTCGCACAGCAAAAGAAAATAAAACGGTTCGATCAGTATTCATCATTAATAATGACAGCAAAATAATAGAGGTTACCTGGACCTACCCCATGCAGATTGGTCGTAATTTCGATGAGTTGTCCCGGGTTCTGGATGCACTTGATGAGATAGCATTACAGCAAGGAGAGGTAGCGACGCCTGCTAACTGGTACAAAGGGGATGATGTTATGCTGGCTCCTGGAATCGATAGAGCGTCTTTTCATCAGAAAGACGTCCCATCCGGAAAACCTTATATGAGATATGTTCCAGCACAGATTGAAGAGTAAGTTGTGATACTGGTGGGGAATGACAGATTTCTCACCTGTATATCCTGAATATTGCCTATTTTGTCTAATATCCCTTTTTTTATAATGCGGCCTTCAGTAAATTTTCAGAACAATTGCTGAAGGCGCCCTTTATGTCCAATTCCGTAAAAAATAAGGTTTCTACCAGTGCTCTTGCTCGCTCACTGGAGCTTCCTGTTAAAGAATTATTCAGAAAAATGGAGCAGGCCGGGTGGATTGAGCGTGCTGATGATAGTTGGGCGTTGACCAATAAGGGGTGTGAAGAAGGGGGGGAGTATACAACACATGTTAAATATGGAACTTACATTGTCTGGCCAGAGGTGGTGAGGATCGGTAAAGAAACCGTCTCAGACAATTTGAATATTGGAGATCAGCTGACAGCAACAGGGCTTGCCCACAGTGCTGGTGTTTCTGCCCGACAGATTAATTTACTATTTGCAGAATTAGGCTGGATTAAACACGACGAGTCTGGCTGGAAAGTGACAGCAGCCGGTATGCACTCAGGTGGTGAGCAGCGTGGAAGCTCAGCAACTGGTCGCAGCTGGGTTTGTTGGCCGGCGGCCGTGCTTGATCACCCAGCCGTACATTCTTCGCTGAAAGAGATCAGAGCTGACCTGACCCACGCCATTGGCCTGGATTTGGAGGCGGATGACCCTATTAATCATTATCGGGCCGACTGTCCTGCCAAACTTCGTTGTGCAGATGGCCACCTTGTACGTTCAAAAACCGAGCTGCTGATCGATAACTGGCTCTATCTGGCGGGCATTACCCATGCATACGAACGTCGTCTTCCTTTAGAAGAGAGTATTTATGGTGAGTTTTATCTGCCGGCGGGCAATGTTTATCTCGAGTATCTGGGGCACTCCGGTGATAACCTCTATCATCAGTCGAAGTTGGAAAAACTGAATCTTTACCGGAAATACAAGCTGAATGTTATTGCCCTGGAAGAAGATCAGGTCAAGCAGCTGGATGTATACCTCCCGAAGCAGTTATTGAAATATGGTATTCGAATCTATTGATTTATTGGATAAGCCAATTCCTGTTCAGTCTGTAAATACTGAATGGCTCCGTGAAGCGAATGTATCCCTTGATATTTTACGGTTGGATGAGCTTGACCCTGAGATCAGTGGCAATAAATGGTACAAACTGAAGCACAATATCCTTTCAGCTCAGAGAGAGGGGAACTCTGCCATTCTCAGTTTTGGTGGAGCCTGGTCAAATCATATTCATGCCCTGGCTGCAGCCGGCCACCGGTTTGGAATGCCAACCATTGGTGTTATTCGAGGAGAGCCGGTTGAACCGCTTTCTGCTACGTTGGTTGATGCCGGCAACTGGGGAATGAAATTACATTACTTGTCCAGAAGTGATTATCGTCGAAAAAATGAAGCATATTTGCTCGATATGATATTGTCTCAATTAGGCTTGTCTGCACGAGATGTGCATATTGTGCCTGAAGGTGGCAGCAACCCCCTTGGTGTGCTGGGTTGTCGGGAAATTCTTGCTGCAGGACAAATCCCCTCCAGGAGCTATGATGAAATCTGGCTTGCCTGTGGAACAGGTGCCACTCTGGCAGGCCTATCGCTGGCTGCTTCAGACGAGTTACCTGGTACACAGATAAAAGGTGTTGCAGTTCTTAAAGGAGCCGATTTTCTGCGTAATGATATCCTCAAATATACACTTCACTCATTAGATAACTGGGCGCTGTTGACGGATTATCATCATGGCGGGTACGCTCGTACTACAAAAGAGTTGCTGTCATTTATAAAATCGTTTGAGAATGAGACAGCAATTCCCCTGGATCCGGTGTATACCGGTAAAGTGCTGTTTGCCATATGGCGCTCGCTGGCTGAAAATTTGAAGACTGGCTCGTCTTGCAGGGCCAAGCGCCTGTTGATGGTTCATACGGGTGGGCTTCAGGGGCGGCGAGGCATAAAAATATGAAATTGAGTTAATATAAAGTCTCTTAGATGCGTGATAAATGGCTTCCGCAAATCTGATAATTCAGAGCCGCCGAGAGGAAAGAGGTGCTGAAGGTGCTGAGTCTGATCTGAAGGCTCGAACCCACCTGTTAATCTGATAGAGTTAACCGGTAACTGCACTTCTTACACTAAAACAACAATGGTGCAGTAATGAACACTTCCATAGCCCGACAGATTGCCAGAATCATTCTCGAAGGGTTCAGTGACTATCGAACGCGATTTACTGACATCACCTTGGGTGCAAGGGACCGTTTTCTGAATGCGGACTGGAGTGCTGCACAAAATTCAGCCTCTGACCGTATCAATCTCTACTATGTCGCTGTCACCGACGTGATGGAGACGCTGACAGCTCAGGTCGAAGAATCCTGGTTTCGTAACAGTGACTGCTGGCAGGATGTCCATAATGCCTATCTGGACTTGATCTCCTATCGGACGGATCCTGAGCTTGCGGAAACCTTTTATAACTCAATCTATCGAAAGGTATTTAAAGGGGAAGCGGTGAACCCTCGTCACTGCTTTATCCAATCAGAATTTGATGGCTTCAAGGTTCAGAGCGCCAGGGGTATTTATCGAAGCTATTTTCAAGATAAGTACCAGAAGCAGGGGCTGGTTAGCCTTGTGGGTCAGATACTCGATGACTTCCAGTTTGAATTGCCCTGGGAATATCGGCGCAGGGACATCCGTAATATTATCCATGCACTTCAGAAAACACAGCCGTCATGGGTTAAGCGCAGCAATGTTCGGGTAGATGTTCTGAAATGGGTTTTTTTCCGTAATAAAGCGGCCTATCTGGTGGGCCGGCTGGTGGCTGGCGATGATCTTCAGCCTTTCGTGCTTGCGGTTCTGAATAATGAGCAGGGTGAGCTCTATGTTGATGCTTTGCTCTGTGAAAATGATTGTGTCAGTGTGCTGTTCAGTTTTACCCGCTCGTACTTTTTAGTGGATGCCCGAATTCCTTCAGAGTGCATTGAGTTCCTGCAAACCCTGATCCCTGAGAAAAATCGTGCGGAGCTTTATAATTCCATCGGTTTCTTCAAGCATGGTAAGAGTGTTTTCTATCGGGATTTTCTCAAGCATCTGCAAAACTCCTCCGACCAGTTTGTGATTGCTCCAGGGGTGAAGGGAATGGTGATGTCGGTATTTACACTTCCTTCTCTGGATATGGTGTTCAAAGTTATAAAGGATCGTTTCGCACCGCCCAAAGATATCAGCAAGGCAATGGTCAAGGATCGTTACTATCTGGTTAAAACCCATGATCGGGTAGGTCGGATGGCCGATACCCAGGAGTATTCAAACCTTATACTGCCCCGCTTCCGCTTCAGTGACGAGTTACTGGAAGAGTTGCAGCAGGTTGCTCCTTCTACCGTTATTGTTTACGACGACAAGGTTCTGATTCGCCATCTGTATACTGAGCGGCGAATGATGCCTATGAATATCTATGTTGAGCAGTTGGTGGAAGATGGCAACGAGCAGGCTTTGGATGATGTGCTTAATGAGTACGGCACGGCTATAAAGCAGCTGGCTGCAGCGAATATCTTCCCTGGTGATATGCTATTGAAAAACTTTGGTGTAACACGTCATGGCAGAGTCGTTTTTTATGATTATGATGAGATTATTTATCTGACTGAATGCAACTTCCGGGATATTCCTGAGGCGTTATATCCAGAGCAAGAGCTGTCAGCCGAGCCTTGGTATTCCGTTTCACCTGGTGATATTTTCCCGGAAGAGTTTCCTGTTTTTCTGTTTCCTGATCTGGCCATTCGCAAACGTTTTAACCGGCTTCACGGTGATCTTTTTACCGCCAGTTACTGGCGGAGTATTCAGCAGCAGATTACTAATGGTCAGGTTATGGATGTATTGCCATACAGTCCATCGCTTCAACTGAAAAAGAAATATTCCGACAGGCCTTTCCACCATAAAGAGGAAGAGCCTGTCGTATGACAGGCTTTATGCTTTTTTCAGATATTTTGTTAAAAGAACAATTCTGACGCCATTGACGCGTCCCTCAATCTGCTCAGGGTTGCCGGTCAGTGAGATACTTCGAACTGCTGTGCCACGCTTTGCGGTGAAACCTGCGCCTTTTACTGGGAGGTCCTTGATCAGGGTAACGGTGTCTCCAGCACTTAATACGCTACCATTGCTATCAAGTGTGGGTGCTTCAGACTCTTCGCTGTTCATTCCTGACTCTGCCCACTGACGGGTTTCATCATCCAGATACATCATGTCCAGCAGGCTCTGAGCCCAGCCTTCAGTGGAAAGGCGGTTCAGCAGACGCCACGCCATCACCTGAACAGCAGGAATCTGACTCCACATGCTGTCATTCAGGCAGCGCCAGTGATTGGCATCCATGGTTTCCGGCTGACTAATCTGCCCACGACAATTATCGCAGGTTAGAATGCACTGGTCGGGGTTGGAGGTATCATTTTCTGGTGGGATGGCGAAAACGCTCAGGTCGTTTGTTGAGCTGCATAGCTCACATTGAGAGCCGCTGCGTTCCATTAGTGTCTGTTCGGTAGTCATAGGAGGGAATAATTGACCAAATAGAAGGGAGGCGTAGTATGCCTGTATTTTCAGTAGTCGCCAATCAGGATAGTGTCTCGTTTACTCGCTTTCAGATCTTGTTTCAGTAGCAGGCCATATGAGCTCATATAGTTACTTACTTACCCTGCCTAAACCATACTGGTAGCAGGGAAGCGGCATGGGAGCAGAGGACGCTTCATGCACATTATTGGACACAGTACTTGGAAAGCAATCCAATGATCTTCTCAGTGTCAGTTCCTTCTTTTTCAAAGTGATCATTGATAAATTTAATTAAATCATGTTTGTTGGTTGGTTTAAGGCAAGCCTGGCGCATAGGGATTTCTATCTCTTTATGGATGAAATCATTAATTTCAACCTTAGACGTGACTAGCGTGCCTTTTATCCGGTAGCCTTCACCAATATTATCGTCTTTTCCGAAAAAGTTGCTTGGCGCTATTACTCCTGAGTATCCGGCTTTTTGCTGTTGCTCCGTGTAGGCTTCCGGTTCTTGATGCCAGGCTGACTGTGCTTGTTCGTTCTTTGTTGGAGCTGGCATCATCGCCTGCAGTTTTTCAAGCTCTTTTGTAGCAAGATGCACGTGACGGAGGTGAACGTAGTCAAGGCCTGTTTTATTCATATGGTTTTCCGGGCGATCAGTGACCGTCAAGAGGTCTGCCTTGATGAAACTTTCAACAAATGAAATGCCGGTAGCCATTTCAGGGTATTGTTGGCAATACTCCTCCATATCTTTCTGTATCTTTGGTTCTGTCGGTATTGCCGGGGGCTTACCGTCAGGTCTCGGATTCTTGCATGGCTCATCCATCCAAGACATCAATTGCAGTATTGAACCGTATGTGCTTGTAGACGCTTTAGCAGCCATAGGGCTCCAGAACTTAACGCATGTTATTGCTGAAGGAATCTCGTTTTTGGCAAAGACAGCATTGAGCTTATCCATCACAGCTTCTGCTGTAACTGACTTGACTTTGGTATGGTTAGAAGCCGGAGGACATGGAAAGGGCGTGCATTTTCTCTGGTCAGTGGGGGCTGCGGTTTCTTTTGTAGCTTCAGAAGGGGGTAAAGCCTTTGTTGGTTCTTCTACAGGTAATGATACAGCCATACCCTGGTGTCTGACTGTATCGGGGGGGATGACTTCGGGGCTTGGCTTATCCTCACCGGGCCTGGGTGAATGCCTTTGAAGTTGAGGTGGCGATGGTGGGGAAGCTTGCACAGACTGATCTCACTGAGTTGCCATTACAGTATTCTGTTAGAAATCAGGTTGCTGAATAAGTTCCGGTAATTAGTTAACTGATTTTATTGGCGTGAAACCTCTTCAGCCTTTTCTGGCCAGTTATCCGGTAAAATAAACAGGTGCATCTGTTCTTGTTGTTTCTGTTGAAAAGCCCTTACATAAACAGGTTTTGCTTGTTTTTTCAGTTGGTGCAATAACTCATCATGATTGAGAAACTCTGCAACAGGTTTCTGATTCAACCACTGTATCTTATGAGGAATCTGGAAACTGACATTCTTGGTTATGGGCTGGGTGCTCAGCAAAAACTGGCTTTGTGTTAGCCAATAACCTTTCAAATGATTCGGGTTGCAAAATTCGGGTGGCTGGCACTTTGCTTCCATAATCTGTTCTGCTTCTGACTGAAAAAATCCTTGGATGTCTGTTAATGGAGTTATTGCAGATTCATTTGTGCCCAGTGGATATAGGGGGTAGAAAAGTCGGCCCTGTACCAGAATCTCTTTCTGCACAGGTTGTTCAATACCCAGCTTTAATAAAGCTTCTTGTCCTTCATTGGTATCACTCAATATGGCTTGATGATGAAGTAAACGATCTATTTTTCGATCAAGCCGGTCCTTAAGCCCGGGACCTACCCAGTTGTGCCATGGAGACCCATTTGTATTGATATCTTCGCCAGGAATACCAAGATAAAACTTAACCGCCAGTTCCCGGTGTATGAACTGATTTCTAAGCTGGTAGATAATGTCGTATTCACCCAGTGTCGCAGGCTGACCATTTTTTTTGCCTTTGACCTGCAGGTTAGAAGCCATGATCCGATTATCAGGAAGCTGGCTCAGCAGGAACTGCCATAGGGTTTCGTAGAAAATACCGAGCAAAGGGTTGCCTTTCTGGTTAACAAGGCTGGCGAGAATATCCAGTTCCTCTGTATCAGGATTGACCGGGGCTAATCCTGCCGGTAAGGGAGAACCCAGAAAAAGAGGACTGGCCGACCGATTAAATATTGGAGGGCTGTTTTGTACCCACTCTACTGCCTGTTGTAGAGTATGATGTAGGCTTTGGTGTAAAAATCCGTTCATGACTAACGTATACTAACTCACATTCTAAGGCGACATCACTGAGTTTATGGAACACTTCAAAATTGTCGGGGTAACCGGCCGCCAGGGGCGTATTCAGGTGGCGGATACTCTAAGGCATCTGGCAGACTTTCTGCAGAAGCGGGGGATAACCGTACTTCTGGATGAGCAGCTGGACAGTCTGTTGCCCGGCCACTCGTTTACCATGATCAGTCGTGAGCAAATGGGCCAGCAGTGTGATCTGGTGATTGTTGTGGGCGGTGATGGCAGTATGCTGGGGGCTGCCAGAACGCTGGCTCTTTACGACATTCCGGTGATTGGCATCAATCGTGGTCGTTTAGGCTTCCTGACCGATATCTCACCGGATGAACTCGATGACCAGCTGGCTGAGGTTCTGGAAGGTCGCTATCTGGCAGAAAACCGGTTTCTTCTGGAAGCCTGTGTGCGCCGGAAAGGGAAGGTTATTGGCCAGGGAGATGCTTTGAATGATGTTGTGCTTCATCCCGGTAAGTCGACACGAATCATTGAGTTTGAACTGTATATTGATGGTCAGTTTGTCTATCAACAACGGGCGGATGGATTGATCATTGCCACGCCTACAGGGTCTACAGCTTACGCGCTTTCTGGTGGAGGCCCCATTATGCATCCAAGATTGGATGCTATTGTCCTGGTGCCTATGTACCCCCATATGTTAACTAACCGTCCCCTGGTTGTGGACGGGGACAGTGAGCTGAAGCTGGTTATTCGCCACGAAAATACGATTTATCCACAGATTAGTTGTGATGGGCAGATTCATATTACCTCAGCGCCCGGAGATGAAATTATCATCCATAAAAAATCTCAGCGACTGAAGCTTTTGCATCCATTGAATCATAATTTTTATGAATCCTGTCGTTCCAAGTTACGTTGGAACTATCAGGAAGAACGCTGTTAATGTAGATCTGCTCACTTTGAGCCGATAACCAGCCGCCGGTTTCTTTTAGGAGTCGGCCTACGTAAACCAGAGAAGAGACAGATAATTAACCCATGCACAGGGCACTGGAACTCCCCGGAGATATCAATTTAAGCGACCTTTCCTGGTTTCTGTACTCACAGGGGATTCCCCATAAAATTACGGAAGAGTCGGGTAAACAGGTAATCTGGACAGAGAATGAAGAAAAGTCTCACGTGGTTGTCAGCCTTTATCAAAAGTGGCAGTCCGGTGATCTTAAGCTACCATCAGCGCCACCCAGAAGAGGCCTGAATACAGGTGGCATACTCAAAGGAATTCCCTGGCAACGTATGCCGGTAACATTTTTGTTTATCGCTGCCTGTCTCTTTGTTGCATTAATTACGCAGGCAGGAGCAGACTGGCATGCGACGTCCTGGTTCTCGTTTGTCCCTTTCCAGGTGGCTAACGGTTACCTCTATTTTGGAAGCCTGTCCATGGGGCTGGAGCAGGGACAATACTGGCGTTTGATCAGTCCAATATTTCTTCACTTCGGCTTTACGCATCTGGCTTTCAATATGCTGGCACTTTATATTTTTGGAAGCCGGCTTGAAGTTCGCCAGTGTGGTTTGCATCTGCTGGCCATCATTGTCTTTAGTGCTGTCCTTTCCAATTTTGCCCAATATTTCTGGGGTGGAGATGACAGTATTTTTGGCGGCTTTTCCGGCGTTGTTTATGGCTTAATGGGCTATTGCATGACTCGGGAGAAGGTTGACTGTCACTGGCAGTTTGGACTGCCACCACTTTATTATGGCTTTATGCTGGCCTGGTTAGTGATTGGTTATACTGGGGTGTTGGGCAGTATAGGCTTTGGTAATATGGCCAATGCTGCACATACCGGTGGCCTTTTTGCCGGCTGCTTGTTGGGCGCTATTGCAGGTTTGCTATTTAAAGAACGACAGATTGAGAGCTAGGTTCTGTTGACATAAGGTTGCTGGCTCAGCTCAAGCCAAAGCGTTTGGAGTTGGGCGCAAGAACGCAGAAATACTTGCTCTTTCAGGTTTTTGCAACGATGGCACGGTGGTTTTGAACCAGCAGGGTGGCTTTTATAGCTGCCTTACAGCTTCGTTGGACTGGTTTGATGCAGCACCACTTCACCTGCACCGGTCCGCCTTGTGTAAGACCGCTATATGAATCACTGAGCCTGCAATCTCATGTCAGCAGAACCTAACTAACCCTACGGTTATCTGTGAGAATACAGAACCTGAGGTGTTTTGAAGTAGAAAGCGAAAAGGATTCGATACAATGCAGTTAAATGCTTTTCTGAAAAAGATGACACCCGCAATTCATCAGTCTCTAAAACTGGCTCTTGAACTGGGTAAGTGGCCTGATGGTCGTTCGATGACTCAGGATGAGCGGGATGCCAGTCTGCAGGCGGTCATTGCTTATGAGTATGAAAACCTGCCGGAATCAGAGCGAGTCGGTTATATGCCAGCCAAATGCAAATCAGACAGCAAGGCTTCCGTTGAAGATATGCCTGCTGAAGAAGCAACCATCCTTCGTTTCAAAAACTGAAGATTCATTAGGAGGCTGACCGGGAATAGCGCCCGTAGTGAAGATGATAGAAAATTGAGAATAAAAATTCTGTTTTGTGAAGTGAATAGTGGTTCTATTTGCCGAACAAAACGGAGTCTCTAGACCAATTTTCTGCCACTACAGTAGGGTTGTCTATTCTCGGTCAGTCTCCTGGCTTAATGTCGCTTTGTCAGGCAATGACAGAGTGGTTCTTACTTTTCACAAGAGTACAACTGTGTCCGAAAGTACAATCACGGGATCGCTCAGTAAAATGCATTCAGACCTTCTGACAGGGGCTGAAGATGGCAGCAAGAGACAGGTTATCTACCAACTGCCCATTGGCGATCAATTGCTGCCATTGAATGATCTGCTTGGGCGTAAGCTGTCCATGCAGTACCACGGTGAAATTCATTGCTGCCACTGTGGCCGAAAAACCAAGAAGAGTTTTAGCCAGGGATTCTGTTATCCCTGTTTTAAAAAACTACCCCAGTGTGACACCTGCATAATGAGTCCGGAGAAGTGTCATTATGATCAGGGAACCTGCCGTGATGCTGCCTGGGGTGATAAATTCTGCATGACGGACCATGTCGTCTATCTGGCAAACTCCTCCGGTCTAAAGGTCGGCATTACCCGGGCAACTCAGATTCCAACCCGCTGGATTGATCAGGGAGCCAGTCAGGCGATGCCTTTTATTCGGGTAGCTACCCGAAGGCAGTCTGGGTTATTGGAGACTGTTTTTAAAGAATTTATTAATGACCGGACCAACTGGCGAGCTATGCTGAAGGGACCGGCTGATCCTCTGGATCTACAGGAAAGTGCCCTTGAGTTACTGGATATGAATGGCAGTCGAATTGCTGCAATGCAGGAGCAATTTGGAATTCAGGCGATACAACCTCTGGCAGGTGTCAAGTCTGTGGAGACTTGCCAGCCTGCAGTACTTGATATTGATTACCCTGTGCTTGAATACCCTGCCAAAGTAACCTCCCGATCTTTTGACAAGGAATCGCTGATTGAGGGTATGTTACTTGGGATTAAAGGACAGTATCTGATTTTGGATAATGGTGTGGTCAATATCCGTAAACATACCGCCTATCAGGTGAGCGTGGCTGTTAATTAACCAACTGTCGATTAATCACAGAACCGAAGCAGTTCGCTTGTGAAATAAATAGTGGGATGAACAAGATGAAAGACTCGCAACCAAAAGCGATTTACCTGAAAGATTATCAGGCACCTGACTACTGGATTGATCAAACGAACCTGACTTTTGATCTTTATGAAGATCATGCGATGGTTACTTCGGTTCTGAGTATTTATCGTAACCTTGAGAACAGGTCAGGCAAACAGGCTGAAGATAACCTTCCTGAGCTGGTGCTGGTAGGGGATGACCTTGAACTGGTTGCTGTTGAGATCGATGACAAGCCATTTTCAGACTTCAAGGTAGAGGGTGGCTTTCTCAAGATTTTGTCACTCAAAGAGAGTTTTACTCTCAAGACTGTTTGCCGTATCAAACCACAGGAAAATACATCCCTGGAAGGACTCTATAAGTCCAATGGCATGTTCTGTACCCAGTGCGAGGCAGAAGGTTTTCGTAAGATTACCTACTACCTGGACCGTCCGGATGTGATGTCTCGGTTCACCACCAGAATTACGGCAGACAAAACCGCATATCCAGTACTCCTCTCCAACGGTAATGATATTGAACGTGTAGAACTGGACGATGGTAGGCACTACGTAACCTGGGAAGACCCATTTAAAAAGCCCAGTTATCTGTTTGCGCTGGTAGCGGGCGACCTGCAGCATGTTGAAGATCATTTCACCACCATGAGTGGTCGCGAAGTAACCCTGCGAATCTTTACGGAAGCCCACAATATAGACCAGTGTGATCATGCGATGATCTCACTGAAGAAGTCCATGAAATGGGATGAAGACGTTTATGGTCGGGAATACGACCTGGACATATTCATGATTGTTGCTGTCGACCATTTCAATATGGGGGCCATGGAGAACAAAGGGCTGAATATCTTTAATTCAGCCTGTGTGCTGGCCAGTCCTGAAACAGCGACAGATGCTCGTTTTCAGCGGGTTGAAGCGATTGTTGCCCATGAATATTTTCATAACTGGTCCGGCAACCGGGTGACCTGTCGGGATTGGTTTCAGTTGAGCCTTAAGGAAGGATTCACTGTTTTCCGGGATTCCGAATTTTCTGCTGATATGAACTCTCGGGGGGTAAAACGGATTGAGGATGTCAATGTCCTTCGTACCGCTCAGTTTGCGGAAGATGCTGGGCCAATGGCTCACCCGATAAGACCTGAGTCATTTATTGAAATATCCAACTTTTATACTGTGACCATCTATGAAAAAGGCGCAGAAATCGTGCGCATGATTCACGGTATTCTTGGTGCAGAAGCCTTTCGTAAAGGCTCTGACCTCTACTTTGAGCGTCATGATGGGCAAGCGGTGACCTGTGAAGATTTTGTCAAAGCCATGGAGGATGCTTCAGGGCGGGATCTAACACAATTCCGCCGGTGGTACAGCCAGGCAGGTACACCGGTGCTGAACATCACTGATGAGTACAACGAAGATAAGAAACAGTACAAACTGACCATTGAACAATCCTGTCCTGCGACGCCAGGGCAAAAAGAAAAAGAGCCTTTCCATATTCCTGTTCGTCTGGGGTTGTTGGATGCTGAGGGGGATGAGCTGGTTCTTAACGAGAACGGTGATACTGACCAGGTGCTTGATGTTAAGGGGGAAAAAGAAGTCTTTGTTTTTGAAAATATTGAAGAGCGACCACTGCCTTCTATTTTGCGAAGCTTCTCGGCACCGGTACGCGTGAAGTATGACTACTCCCGGGAAGATTTGTTGTTCCTTATGGAGCATGACAGCGATCATTTTAATCGCTGGGATGCTGGGCAGCGACTGGCCAGTGGCGTTATTGATGAAATGGTCGCAGCCATGGAACAGGGTAAAGAATGTAGTCCAGATGAAAGTCTGATTAAGGCGTTTGGTACGATTATCAGTGATGAGTCACTGGATCTGGCTGTGAAAGCTGAAATGTTGTCATTGCCATCGGAAGCATCTCTTGCTGAGCAGGCTGTAGAGGTCTATCCGCAATTTATTCATCAGGCAAGGCTTCAGGTTAAACGTGCTATTTCAGAGGCTAATAAGCCAGCACTGGAGGCTTTGTGGCGATCACTGAGTGTCGATAAACCCTATCGTCCTGAGGCTGAAGATATTGCTGAGCGCACGCTGAAAAATATCAGTCTTTCCTATCTGACCAGTCTTGATGATAAAGGCATGCTGGCACTGGCGGAGCAGCAGTATCATGGCGCATCGAATATGACGGATCGCTTTGCTGCGCTTGCCAGTATCGTCAATGCCGGCTGTCAGGACAAAGAGCTGATTGAGGAAGTGCTGACTGATTTCTTTGAGCGTTACCAGGATGACACCAATGTTATGGACCAATGGCTGTCGGTACAGGCCTCCAGTCCATCACTGGGAACTCTGGAGCATATTCTGACACTGATGCAGCATGAGATCTTTGATGCAACCAGCCCTAATAAGCTGCGCTCTGTTCTGGGTGGTTTTGCCGGCAATATGAAGCAGTTTCACCGTGTGGATGGTCTGGGATATGAGTTCCTGACTGACCAGTTGCTGGATCTTGATAAGAAGAACCCGCAGATTGCTTCACGGTTGATGACTCCGTTAACCCGCTGGCGTAAGTTTGAGCCTGGCTGCCGTGAGCGCATGCGCAAGGCACTGGAGAGAATTAAAGCAACTCCAGGTCTTTCATCTGATGTTTATGAAGTGGTCACTAAAAGCCTCTGATTCATCTCTTTGTAAGCAGGCTTCTTGAATAAGGAGCCTGCTCGTTCCTGGTTAGCACTCTTTATTAATTGCAGGACTTGAGCAGGCTAACCCGTCCTTTAAGTATTGAATCTTGAACTAACGAGTGAAAATATTTTCGCAATAGTCCCTTTGGATGAGAATTTTATTTTCTCTATTCGGTAAAGTTGGTCGCTGTATTGATGCTCTGCTATGTCCTGATCTTAAAAATAAGAAAGCAAGCGAGCGATCTTTTTTGTAAACAATCGTTTCATTTGCTGTATCTATGACCGGATGTGCTTCGTTGTCAAAAAATGTTTGTTTATAATCGTCGCACTAAAAACAAGAATATTAAGACAAGGGGAGTCGTATGCCTGTTGCCTCTGGTTTCATTAGGGGGAGTCACCACAGGGGTGGTTCAGTTGGTCTGGACACTCTTGTGGAAAGCAGTGTAAAGACTAAACCTGAAAAAAAAAGTCGTGTTACTGGGGTACTTCATACGGTACTTGGTGCGGTTCTTTCCGTGGCAATCTTTTCAGCTGGGCCAGTAAATGCTTCCTCTTCAGAGTCTTTGCTTGATCGCCCGGCGATTAAATCTCCAAAGGCGGCTAACAGCCTGCTGCTTGATGTTACTCGAACTGATGGTGGCGTAAGGCTGGTTTCTGTTGGGGAACGTGGCCACATAGTTTTTTCCGATGATCATGGGGTCAGCTGGCAGCAGGCCAGTGTACCGACGATGCAAATGCTGACAGCCGTTCACTTTCCCTCAGAAAAGGTCGGGTATGCCGTTGGCCATGATGCCATTGTTCTAAAAACTGAAAATGGCGGAGAATCCTGGCTGCAGGTGTATGTTGATCGTGAAGCGACGGTGCCTCTTTTAGATGTATGGTTTGAGGATAATCTTCATGGCTTTGCCGTGGGGGCCTATGGTTACATCATTGAAACCGTTGATGGTGGTCAAAACTGGGACTTTATTGATGACCGTGTTGCCAATGATGATGAATTTCATTACAACGCCATTAACGACGATGGTCAGGGTAACCTCTTTCTGGCCGGAGAGGCAGGGATTCTTTATCGTTCCACAGACGCTGGTAAAACCTGGGCAACCTTGAATAGCCCTTATGAGGGGTCATGGTTTGGTGTCAGCGGTGATGATGGTCAGGTTTTGGTTCATGGTCTGAGAGGCAATATTTATCAGAGTCAGGATCAGGGGGAAACCTGGCAGCCGCTAAGCTCTGGTACCGAGCAGACGCTCTTTGGTTCAGCAAAACTGATTGATGGCAGTGTTGCGCTGGTTGGTAACTCCGGAGCCGTATTAACAGGTTCGGGCTATGGAACTGGTTTGTCTTCAGGAGTCAAGGCTGGTTTATCTGTTTCACATCGGCCTGATCGTATGACGCTGAGTGCGCTCGCACCCAGTAATGATGGGTTTATAGTGGTTGTTGGCCAGGGTGGCGCCTACCGGATGACCCTGGATGGTGATGTGTTGGAGTAGAGGCGGTTGGAGTGCTGTTTTATCGTGGGTAAGGCAGTGATCTTGTTTGATATAAGCCAAAAGAAAAACAATTAAAAAGAATCCGGGGCAGCCAGTTATGTCGTCTTTTAATCACTCATCGTATCAAAGCAGCGAACCGATTATGGAGCGGATGATCTTCAATAATCGTCTGCGGGTTTGTCTGTTTTTCCTGCTGGTGTCGTTGTTTCTCACCTGGAAACTGGTCACTGGATTACGAGTGGATGCCAGTTTTCAGAAAATGGTGCCGCTGGAACACTCATTTATCCAGAATATGCTTCGGCATATGGAGGATGGTGGTAACTCCGGTAATACCATTCGGATAGCGGTTGCTGCCCGGGATGGTGATATTTTCTCTGCTGAGTATATGGAATTGCTCAAGCAGATTAATGATGACGTTTTTTATCTTCCGGGTGTCGACCGGGCCAATATGAAGTCCATCTGGACGCCAACGGTTCGCTGGATTGAAGTGACAGAGGAAGGCTTTACCGGTGGGCCGGTTATTCCTGAGTATTATGATGGAACTCAATCCAGCCTTGATCTACTCAGGGAAAATATTCTGAAGTCCGGTCAGGTGGGGCAGATCATTGCCAATGATTTTGGCTCGAGTATTGTCAGTGCGCCTTTGTTTGAAAAGAACCCGGAAACCGGTGAAAACCTGGATTACCAATACCTTTCAGATCAGCTTGAAGAGTTGCGCAGCAAATACGCAGAGAAAGGTGTAGATCTTCATATTGTGGGTATTGCCAAGGTTTTTGGTGACCTGTTTGATGGCGTTAAAGCCATTGTCTGGTTCTTTATTATTGCTATTGGTGTAACCAGTATTCTGCTGTTCCTTTATTCCCGGTGTCTGAAAAGTACGATTATCCCGCTGCTGACGTCGGTGACTGCGGTTGTATGGCAGATGGGTCTATTGGCGACGCTCGGCTACGGTCTTGATCTTTACTCCGTGTTGGTGCCCTTCTTGGTATTTGCCATAGGCGTCAGTCATGGTGTTCAGATCATTAACAGCATCAGCGTTGAAACTGCCCAGGGTGCAGATTCAGTGACAGCTGCTCGCCGTACTTTCCGGACACTTTATATCCCAGGCATGGTAGCACTGATTTCTGATGCTATCGGTTTCCTGACGCTTCTGGTTATTGATATTCAGGTTATTCAGGATCTGGCGATTACTGCCAGTGTCGGTGTTGCGACCATTATCCTGACGAATCTGGTATTGCTGCCTGTTCTAATGTCGTATATCAAAGTCAGCAAACGTTCCGTTGATTACGCGAGGAAAAGCCAGAAGGAAGAAGCAAAAATATGGCGTGTGGTTGCAAAACTGGCCAGTTCTAAAGTAATGCCTGTTTCGATCCTTATCGCTTTGCTGGGCTTTGCTACCGGTGCTTATAAAGCGACAGACCTTAAAATTGGTGATCTGGATCCAGGGGCTCCGGAGTTTCATCCGGACTCGCGGTATAATCTAGACAACCTGTTTATCAACAGTAATTACTCAACCAGTGCCGACCTGTTTATCACCTATCTGGAAACCAAGCCTGAGGGCTGTACCAGCTACCCGGTGATGGATGCCATTGATCGATACATGTGGCATATGGAAAATGTGCCCGGTGTTCAGTCTGCACTGTCACTGGTCACCGTTTCCAAGCAGGTCATCAAAGGGTTGAATGAAGGGAGTATGAAATGGCAGAGCCTCTCCCGTAACCCTTATGTGCTGAACAGTTCCGTGGCCAATGCGGCAGGATTGTTTAATACCAACTGCTCCAGTGCACCGGTTATTCTCTTCCTTGATGATCACAAAGCTGAAACATTGGAGCGTGTGGTTAAGGCAACTCAGGATTTTGCTGCCATTAATAATACGGAAGACTTCCAGTTTGTCTTGGCCAGCGGTAATGCTGGCGTAGAAGCCGCCACGAATGAGGTGATTGCCCAGGCTCAGAATAAGATGCTGTTCTGGGTATATACGGTGGTGAGTATTCTCTGTCTTATCACGTTCCGCTCGGTTAAAGCAGTTCTCTGTATCATTATCCCGTTGGGGTTAACTTCCGTTCTCTGTCAGGCGTTGATGTCTTATCTGGGTATTGGGGTTAAGGTGGCAACGCTACCGGTGATTGCTCTGGGTGTTGGTATTGGTGTGGACTATGGGATATACATCTACAGCCGTTTAGAAAGTTTCATGAAGCAGGGAATGTCTCTGGAAGAAGCTTATTACTCAACACTCAAAATTACGGGCAAAGCGGTAACCTTTACCGGTGTGACTCTGGCGATTGGTGTCGGTACCTGGATCTTCTCACCACTGAAATTTCAGGCGGATATGGGTATTCTCCTGACCTTTATGTTTGTCTGGAATATGATTGGTGCGATCTGGTTGTTGCCTGCCCTTGCCAGATTGCTGTTGGGTAGTAGGGCAAAAGGGCAGAGTGTTAAGAGTGTTACCCCGGCAACCTCTGTATAAAGTAAGTTTGGTTCTTTTTAATTTCATGTGGGTAAGCAGGCTTTGCTCACCTTGGTAAAGTCCAGCTTACCTGTCAGCAGATATACCATGATTTTGAAGTG
>OODV01000617.1 GCA_900299555.1 uncultured Endozoicomonas sp. | reverse complement strand
GTTCCATATCAACGTCTCCGCGCCTCCACTGTTAATGATCTCACCTCTCACAATAACAACCTGACCAAACTTGCTCAAAGGGGGTCGAAGAATGCTCCACCCTCGCTCCATCTTTCTCTTTCCATATTACTGCATTTTCCATATCACCGCCTTTGTGGTGCGGCAGGGATTTCCCGTTCGTGCGCACACCGAGAACCCGCGTCTTGCCCGGATACAAGCCAACCAATGGTGTTTAAACGGCGGCAGCACTGCTGCACTGCAGGCGCGCCGAGACCAATCGCATCCAGAGTGAGAGGTGCGTCCGTCTTCCCTCTCTGTCTGCGCTGGCTGTTTGGTACAGTGGAAAGAAATACGGCGGGGAAGACTGGAATAATGACTGCAATTACAAACTGCGTCCGGCAATCATATCATGATGAGACAAACGTCCTTGAGGAAACAGCCACTGTAGGCTTCACATGAGTCAGTGCTCGGCGCCGATGAAGCATTTACCAAGGCGTTCCATTTTACAGCTACATCTGTATAAAATGTAGCTACGTATTGTCCAACAATCAAACTTTTGATGCAATGACTTGTGATTGATTTTCTCCCCTCTCCCTCCAAAATAAAATAATCTGCTAATCTGGTCTGATTTGAATAACAGACCCATGCATTGTAGCACCACTGTGGTCCTTGGAGACAGCCTGAGCTCCGATGGATAGGATTTCTATTTGTTGGGCTGAACGAATAGATTTTGTGTCATGTCACATATCAGCTGCATGAGATTCGTTTGATGCCTTCATGAGGATGAAATGAGAAGAGGGGAGAAGTCCCAGTGCGCCGTGGAGTCGTGCACTTTGCGCACACAGCAACAAATTCATCATCTGCATCTGCGGACGCAGAAATATTAAATATTGTGAGGATGAATGAATCACAGCGGATGAAAATATGCCAGTGGCCACTGTAAAAATTAACTCATTAACCCTTTAAAATCTCCGATGGGTTTTGTCTTGATCACTGCGCATCACTGGAGGAATTTAGATATTAGATGATAAGAGTATGGTCCGCCGGTTGTTTAAGGGAACCCGTCGGCCCGAGTCTTTCTCCCGTCGGTCAGTGTTCTTGTCTTGAAATCACGCAAAACCCGTTTCATATAATCTCCCTATTTCATCTTACTGAGGATTTTTACCATTAATTCAAAATCGCGATTCTGTTCGGTTCTCTTGAAATGTTAAGCATTAACATTCTGAATTCTTCTTTAACGCTCCCAATCACTGACTGGCATATGCCAATGGCTGCGGGCCAGCTGGGAGACAAAAATTTCCCTGTTGATGCAGATGACCCTGCTGCATGGCTATGCAGTGGTAGAGGGTTGCCAATCGTTCAGAGCCTCATGGATAAAGTTGAGTATCAAAGTGTCGATGATAAAAACAGCTTCACAATGAGTAAGCAGATCAGGTGGAGTAGTTCAGACTTAATCTGACATTTCTTTTCAAAAAAAGAAAAGGGTTACCGATTTAG
>OODV01000327.1 GCA_900299555.1 uncultured Endozoicomonas sp. | reverse complement strand
CTAAATCGGTAACCCTTTTCTTTTTTTGAAAAGAAATGTCAGATTAAGTCTGAACTACTCCACAATATGTGATCATGTTTTCGCCCTGATCTCTTGGTATAGTGGCGCTGTGAGCGTATCAGGGTCGACCTCAGGCCTTGTTCTACCAAAGATCCCTGGAACCCCCTTGAAGTAGCTGTCGCTCCACTGGCTGACCTGAACGCCTGCCACGTCATGCTCGCTGGCTAGTTGATTTATAGTCTTATCAGCCTTGTATGCTTCCAGTGCTATTTGAGCCTTAAACTCGGGCTTATGTCGTTTTCTTTTTGCTGTCATGATTCCCTCCTGAAGGATCATGTTACAGTCAGAAAACTTAACTTAGCCACCTGTCCAGTTTATGGGGTCCATCATAAGGTTAGGTGGTAACCAGGAATTATATTAACTGGGGAAGAAGCGCAGTTAGATTTAAACTATCTTCATGTTTTTACCCTGAAGATCACTCGAATTAAAATCACGAAATAAGCCGGTCAGCCAAAACTAAATATTCTATCTAATCGGTAAGAGTAGCTTATAAATAGTTTTCAAACCAAATATCAATGCAGTCTGAAGTCCAGCCTTATCATTACCAAATCAAGTAAATTTCATCTTACCTGTTTTTTGTTACGCAATGAATGCACTCTATATTTTCTTCATACTATAAATACTTAGTACACCATGCCAAATATTTACAAAACACTGCGCTAATTTAGTCTAATCTATGACTAGATTAAATGAGTTCTATTTACCTCTTCATCAAAAACCTCCACTCTACTGACAATTCGCCTATTACCTTACAGAAAAAGAATATTTTTATTTTATCATGACAGCACTCTTAACAGAATCAAATCACTCCGAGCCAGCATTTCAAGAAGAGTGTTATACGAAAAAATTGTGCAATAGAGCAGTTATCAATAGAAGAAAGATAAAAATCAAAAATTACAAACACCAAAACCAGTCACCAGGGAAAAAAATTTTAATAATTACTTTTATCACAACAATAGCGACAAGCTTCAACACCATTGGACAAATGGAGATCAATAATACTTATCAGCTAATCCATGATCATTTATCAAAAATTCACTCAGTGGATAAATATAAAAATGCGATGAATGCTCGAAGCCAAAAACAGGAATTACCCGATATTATTCTTTCCCCAGGTGAAAGACGAAGCATTCTTTTGCAAAATTTTTCTCATGCACATAAAGCAGATAATGAGATTATTTCCCATCATGCAGTTAAAGATCTACATATTCTCAGTGGCACCATACAAAATCCTGAGCAAAGCCTTCTCAGTAATATCGGCTCCCCTATGACTGTCACTGGTGAAATTATGTTGGCAAACCTGCTTATTTCACCGATCACTGATGTAGATGCCCTCCAAAAACGCCAGCAAGCATTACAGTACCTGATAGACCATCCAAAAGTTATCTTTCAGATCGAGGAGTATC
Organism: uncultured Endozoicomonas sp.; assembly: GCA_900299555.1. Classification (GTDB taxonomy): domain Bacteria; phylum Pseudomonadota; class Gammaproteobacteria; order Pseudomonadales; family Endozoicomonadaceae; genus Endozoicomonas. Next base: position 10,527 of record OODV01000327.1, on the reverse strand, counting down.
TCATTCACTATGCAGCAGATGAAGATGGGCTCATTGCATTACTGGACCCATCTGATGTAGTGAACAGCCCCTATTTTGATGAAATCGATTACCAGACATACTTCCCGGGATTAACCAGCGATGCAACACATGAAGAAATTGCCCGCCGCTTAAACGACACCATCAATATTATTGGGGCGCTGAATGTTCCGCTTGGACTAATCGGGTCCACATTTCTTGGAATCTTTGACCCGCGTTACGGTGTGGTTCAGGGATTACTCGATGCAGCAATAAGCCTGCCATCCAATATGAATCTGGTTATTTCCTAAATTCACCGGAACTTTCAAAATCTCTCCTCACCTGTAAAGATTTTTACGCTTGGGAGTTTTGCTCTACTGCAGATAATTGCTATTTATAAATCATACAAGCTTTTTCAGGATAACAGGGCTGCATATACTTTTGTGATGGAACGCAGCCGCAGACCAGGCAGAGCACTAGAAAGTGCAAGAGAATTGAAGAAACTGCTTCAGTATCACCCTGTTCTCGAAGGTATTCTGAATCATTACAGTGGCTTCTTGAAGTTCCGCAATTCCACCCAGATCCAGGAAGTAGCAACGCTTTTAAAAGACGCCCCTGAGAAAACACCTGATACACTCACTTATCTATCAACCAGTATGGGGCGCTACAAAAGAAGCCTGATGTTGCTTCGCCGCAACCATAGCTCACTGATACGAATCATGCAGGCAACAGGTGAAATTGATGCCTGGATAACAGTTGCAAAACTATTGAGATCATCCTCTTACAGAGAAAGCAATCCATTAAGCTTTGCACAGTATGAATTATCGGAGCAGCCAACTCTAGAGTTGCAGGACTTCTGGAACCCCCTGCTACCCCCATCTATTGCTATTCCCAGTGATCTAACAGCCAGCCACTCCATCCCCCCCAATAACATCATCATTACCGGCCCAAATGCTGCAGGAAAATCCACGGCCATTGACGGTATTGCTCTGAATGTCATCATGGCTCAGACACTTGGAATATCTGCAGCTGCTGCACTTAAGCTTACCCCTTTTTCATTCATCCATACCCATATGGTCATTGAACCGGAAATTATCACTGGAGTTTCCAGTTTCAGCGCAGAATCAAAACGGGCTATAAAACTGCTTCAGAAGCTATGTACTTTACCACCAGGCCTGTTCGGCATTGTTTTTCTGGATGAGATTTTTAGTAACACCAGCCCAAAAGAGGGGGAGGTAGGAGCATTGGCCTATATGAAAGCGATTGGAGATTTCCCTCATACTATCAGTATATCCTCTACTCACTACGCCAGACTGTCATCACTTGCTGATCAGTTCCCGGGGAAGTTTAAAAATCTTCATGTGAGCGCAGACATTAACAGTGAGGGGCACCTCCAGTATGACTATGTGTTAAAATCTGGCTCCTCATCACAAAATGTGGCATTCAATATTCTCAAAGAAGGAGGTATTCAACAGGACTTTCTCGATATTGTTCAAGAGCTTCTGGAGAATAACGAGGAAAACGTCGCTGAAGCCCACTACTAGGCGGCGTTCTAAAGTCTGGTCATATCGGACGAATGGCATTGAAAAGCAAAGACCAGTTTATGAGAGCAGTTAGCTCGGGGCTGAAGTCACTGCAGAGGCAGCAAAAGAAGATTCTTGTTTTTTCAGGGCCGAATACACGCTCTATGCCTGTCTGGAGGTTTTTTGTGCATAGGATGTACTCACACCAATAACAGGCAGAAAAAAACTGCCTGTCATTTATTGATTTATTACCAGGGGAAATCAAGGCTTAAATGAGCTTCAAATGCCCTTAGAACCGATTCTTTTGAATGCAAAATCCAGATATTGGTTGCAAAGTTATAAAAGGCATCTAGCCAGCTATCACTATGATTCAGTTTATAGATTTGCCTGATATGAGGCTCTAGTCCGCTGGATGAAATCTTCATGCCGGGAACGATAACCTTATGTTGGGGGAGTCTCCATCTGGAGTACCGGCTGAATAAATTGTAGTCCTGCCCATGAAGGAAGCTGCCTTCAACATAGGAATGATGAATTTTAGCCAACCTCTCTTCAGGCATTGTTTCTATCCAGCTTGGATGGACTCCATAGCTATTGAAAATATATGCCTGATCAATGAAGTCAGAAGTTGACATAGCGACTTGTGCTATCGCTCCACTATAGAAGTAGCCTGTTATTTCTATAGAGTGATTTGGGTACATTTCTTTGAGGGATTCTGCGAGATCCGTGATGTCCTGAAGTTGCTTTTCTGCCAGAGAACAGGCGGGGTTACTGGCTTGTGGTGAGGGTTTTGATTCAGATACAAGACATCGAAGAGCATCACTCGATTTTTCACCGGACAGTGCAAGAATAATTTTGTTTTCTGTGTGGAATTCAGACAATGGGTTTTCTGACTGCTTAAAGACTCTGGCTTTTATGTTCGAGTTGGGGATGCTGGCTTGACCGACTATCTGATGGCCTTTCTTACCCACTTTTACTGTTTGCTCGCGAGTAGCAATAAAGTGAGGTTGCCACTTTTCAGGAATGGCCTCTGGGTCTGCAATTAACTGAAAGCCTCTGTCACCAAGATAAGCAAGTCTGAAAATAATAAACAGCTGTCTCTCTTGCTTCTCAGAGTCCAGGATGGAGTCCATTTCAGCTAAATAGCTCATCAAAGCATAGGGGTAACGCTCTAATAGTTGCTTCTGTTTTGTTCCGTAGTCAGATGTTTTTTTTCTTATTTCTTGCGATTGAAGGTTTTCTTGTTCTTCGAGAAAATCAAAACCATCTGACTCTATATCTGTATTGGCTTGCACCTTTTCCGGGGTTTCTATCCAGTCAGCAGTTATTTCTGACTCTGCCGGTGGTTCTGCAATGGAAAATAAACTGATTGCAAATAGAGTAAAGGATAAAGCGGTTAAAAGTGGGTATTTCTTGTTACGCATGGGCTTTCCTGACCAATACCAGAGACTAGAGGCTGATATCTATGACCAGAAAAAGAGGGTTACGTTCAAATTTAAATGTAAGTGTAAGTGCTATAAATAAGCTCTCCCTGTTCTGTTTCATGAAAAGTCCCATGGAAAGTGCTTATAAATAAGTTCACAGGCAACTCTTTTTAAGTTTACATCCTCCCGGGATCTCAATCGTCAGGTCACTTTTGGGTTGGCAGCAACAGGTCAGAATTTTTCCTTCAGGAATAAAAGCAATGGGGTCTGTTGTGTAGGTGACTTCTCCATCAATAAGGCTCACCTGACAGCTTCCACAGAAGCCCTCGCGGCACTGATACTCAATGTCTACTTTTTCTTGCTCAAGCGCTTCCAGAAGCGTCAGCTCGTTACGGGGGATAAAGCTGAAACCTTTCAGAATTTTGATAATGTGAGCCATGATGCTTCGCCTGTATTAGTCAAGGCTGACTATGGGACGTGTATGCTGAGACTTCTTATACCCATCGCCTTTCATGTTCCAGCTTTGTTGGCTGTGTTCACTCATTGGAGCGTCAGCCCAGCCCTGTGCGTTGCTAAACTTCTAGGACTTCGCTTACTAGCCGCTGCGTAGGAACATGAAATCTTCTGGGTATATAATGCTTCTTATAATGAGAAGTTACTAAAGTCTTCAGACTGAACTTCACTATCAATTTGTCCGACCAGATAGGAGCTGACTTCCACTTCCTGGGGGGCAACCTGAACGTTATCACTGTTAAGCCAGCTGTTCATCCAAGGCAGAGGGTTCTGCTTGATGGTAAAGGCAGGCTCAAAACCAACAGCAGACATACGTTGATTAGTAATATATTCAACGTACTGGCCAAGAATATCCCGGTTCAGGCCAATCATGGATCCATCACGGAAAAGATAGTCCGCCCAGTCTTTTTCCTGTTCAGCTGCATCAATGAAGATCTGTCGGGCTTCATCTTTCAACTCTCGGGCAATGATGGCCATTTCAGGGTCATCCTTACCGTCAGCCATCAGCTGCAGAATATGCTGGGTACCGGTAAGGTGCAGGGCTTCATCACGGGCAATCAATTTGATGATTTTGGCGTTGCCTTCCATGGTGGAGCGCTCTGCAAAGGCAAAGCTACAGGCAAAGCTAACGTAAAAACGGATGGCTTCCAGTACGTTGACCGAAACAATGGTCAGATAGAGCTTACGCTTCAGGTCCGTGATACTGATGTTAACTTCTTCACCATTAATGGTGTGCTTACCTTCGCCCAATTGATGGTAAAGGCTGACGCATTCAATCAGAGCATCATAGTAACGGGTGATATCCTTGGCTCGCTTAGTAATAGCTTCATTAGTAACAATATCATCGAAGATACGGGCCGGCTCCGTAACAATATTACGGATGATGTGAGTATAGGAGCGAGAGTGAATGGTTTCACTGAAGGCCCAAGTTTCTATCCAGGTTTCCAGTTCTGGTAGGGAAACAATGGGTAACAGGGCAACGTTAGGTGAGCGACCTTGCACTGAGTCCAGAAGGGTCTGGTACTTCAGGTTGCTGAGAAAAATATGCCTTTCATGATCAGGAAGTGCAGCAAAATCGCGACGGTCAGTCGAGAGATCCACCTCCTCAGGGCGCCAGAAAAAGGAGAGCTGTTTCTCGATCAGCTTCTCAAAAACAGCGTATTTCTGGACGTCATAACGGGATACATTGACATTACGACCAAAGAACATGGGCTCCTTAGTGGCATTGAAGTGTTCCTGGTTAAATGTGGTGTATGTCATTGTTTGATTTGCCCCAATTCAGTGGTTTCCGCGCATGGTTTTCTGGCCGGCTTTTTAGCCTGGGCAAGAGTGAAGTGAACGACGCTGTTTAGCTATAAGCATTTATCTATAAGCGATCTATAAATAGCTACGCATGGATGTCGCTCACCCAGGTAAACATTTCCAGTCTCTTTAAGAGGCTGGATGTTCATCAGATCTTGCAGGCCCCCCCTGCACAACCATCCTCCATATCGTTTTGGGCATCGGCAGCGCCATCACGAGTGTTGTGGTAATACAACGTTTTCACGCCCAGTTTGTAGGCTGTCAGCAGGTCCTTCAGCAACAGTTTCATGGGTACCTTGCCACCTTCGAACAGGCCAGGATCATAATTGGTGTTGGCCGAGATGGTCTGATCCACAAATTTTTGCATGATGGCAACCAGTTGCAGGTATCCATCGTTATTCGGGAGGTTCCAGAGTAGTTCATAATGATCCTGCAACTCAGCAAAGTCAGGAACCACCTGCTTCAGAATACCGTCTTTACTGGCTTTGACACTGACGAAGCCTCTGGGGGGTTCAATGCCATTAGTTGCATTACTGATCTGGGATGAGGTTTCGGATGGCATCAGTGCGGTCAGTGTTGAGTTACGAAGACCGAAGGACTTGATCTCTTCGCGCAGGCTTTCCCAGTCAAGATGCAGAGATTCTTCACAAACTGTATCAAGGTCACGCTTGTAAGTATCAATCGGTAAGATACCTTTGGCGTACGTGGTCTCGTTGAATTTGGAGCAGGTTCCCTTTTCCCTGGCCAGCTTGTTTGAAGCTTTCAGCAGGAAGTATTGAATGGCTTCAAAGGTGCGGTGAGTCAGTCCATTGGCGGAGCCATCAGAGTATCGAACATTATTCTTGGCCAGATAGTTGGCAAAGTTAATGACACCAACACCAAGGGGACGTCGCCCCATGGTCGAGTTGTAAGCAGCGGGAACCGGGTAGTCCTGGTAGTCCAGCAGGCTGTCGAGGGCGCGTACAATCAGTTCGGAGAGCTCTTCAAGTTCACTAAGGTCTTTCAGAGCTCCCAGGTTGAATGCTGCCAGTGTGCACAAAGCAATCTCGCCTTCTTCATCATGGATATGCGTCAGTGGCTTGGTTGGCAGTGCAATTTCCAGGCACAGGTTACTCTGACGAACAGGTGCAACAGAAGGATCAAATGGGCTGTGTGTATTACAATGATCCACGTTTTGCAGGTATATCCGCCCAGTACTGGCGCGTTCGGAAGCGAACAATGAAAAGAGTTCGATTGCTTTCAGAGTAGTTTTGCGGATGCTGCTGTCCTGCTCATACTGCTTGTAGAGCTTTTCAAACGCTTCCTGATCGGCAAAGAACGCATCATAAAGCCCGGGTACATCGCTGGGTGAAAATAGCGTGATATTGCCCCCTTCGATCAGACGCTGATACATCAGCTTATTAAACTGAACGCCGTAATCAAGGTGGCGCACCCGATTATCGTCAACACCACGGTTGTTTTTCAGAACCAGCAGGTTTTCAACTTCAAGGTGCCAGATAGGATAGAAGAGGGTGGCTGCACCACCTCGGACACCACCCTGAGAGCACGACTTTACCGCTGTCTGGAAGTGCTTATAGAAGGGAATACAGCCGGTATGGAACGCTTCACCACCTCTGATTGGGCTGCCCAGAGCTCGAATACTGCCTGCGTTAATACCGATACCAGCGCGCTGGCTAACGTATTTAACGATAGCGCTGGAAGTGGCATTAATGGAGTCCAGTGAGTCTCCACACTCGACCAATACACAAGAGCTGAACTGGCGTGTAGGTGTACGTACCCCGGACATAATCGGGGTTGGCAGGGAAAGTCTGAATGTGGATACCGCATTGTAGAAACGCTCAATGAAATCCAGGCGGGTCTCTTTCGGATATTCTGCAAAGAGGCAGGCACCTATCAGCATGTATAGAATCTGTGGACTCTCATAGTACTCACCAGTCACCCGGTTCTGCACCAGATATTTACCTTCCAGCTGCTTTACTGCGGCATAGCTGAAGTTCATGTCACGGCTGTGATCAATGAAGGTTTCCATCTGATCAAACTCAGCTTCGCTATAGTCTGTCAGGAGGTGCTGGTCATACTTCTTCAGTTCCACCAGCTTAACCACATGGTCAAACAGCCGTGGAGGTTCAAACTGGCCGTAGGCTTTTTTACGGAGGTGGAAAATAGCCAGACGGGCTGACAGATACTGATAATCCGGCGCTTGAGTCGATATCAGGTCCGCTGCAGACTTGATCAGCGTTTCGTGAATATCCGTGGTCTTGATACCATCGTAGAACTGTATGTGAGACTTAAGCTCTACTTCTGAGACGGAGACATTATCCAGGCCTTCAGCGGCCCAGGTGATGACCTTGTGGATCTTTTCCAGATCCAGCTGTTTCTTGCCGCCGTCACGCTTGGTAACCAGGATACTTTTGTTCATTCAGCCCTTACCTATATTTAATGGAAATTCTTTGTATAACCGTCATTTGTGCGGCCCACCATTATCTCAAGGTCACCTTGATTAGTGCTGACCTTGGTGAATGTGAGTCTATCCGGGATGATGCCGGGAAATATCTGTCAAGGCAGATGCCCACTCTTTTTTCGAGGCAGGCTTGCAGGACTGAGACAGCACGAGAAGCGGCTGAAAACCTGTATGAATATTCTTCCCTGAACACCGTTTGCCATTCCTTTTTAGGCTGCTGTGCACAGACAATTCGCTGTTTCTGCCCGAGTGTTCCTTCAGGTATTTTCTACAGCCCGTCTTGTCAGGCAATGTGCCAATCAGCAGTGATGGGTACTACATATTGTGTATCGACCATTTATATACACAAGATAATGCGCTCGCTGAAGAAATTCAAGCCGGTTAAACTGGGGGGATGCTGTGGATAAGTTGTGGATTTTTTCTGGTGTTGGTGTCTACTCACTCCCAGGTAACTTTTTCAGACAGAAAGAAAAATTTGCAAGATCAACTTGAGGTTTTCTCAAAATAAAAAAATATCTTGAGTCTATTTCTGATAAAAAAAAATAATGAACTTTTTGGATTCTGGACGTTGTCTCAGAAATGTCTGGCTTCTTCCGGCTCTGGGGAGGACGATCGAACGTCGGTAGTGTAACATCTACGCCCCATATAAGATTAGATTACCTGCGAAGTGCCAGATTTTCGCCGCTTTAAATATGCAGCAATGGTTTGAGCATTTCGTCTCTTTAACCCAGGGGTGTAAAACAATGGCTTTGGATAATGCAGAAACGGGTCGCATCCTGATTGTTGAGGATGATGAGCGTCTGGCGACCCTGACCCGTGAGTACCTTGAAAATAATGGCCTTCAGGTGTCTGTTGAAGGTGATGGCGGTAAGGCTGTTGAGCGTATTTTGAGTGAACGCCCTGATTTGGTGGTGTTGGATCTGATGCTGCCAGGAGAAGATGGGGTTTCCATCTGTCGACGTGTGCGCAGTCAGTATTATGGCCAGATACTTATGTTGACTGCCAGAACTGATGACCTTGATGAAGTGTTGGGCCTGGAAATGGGGGCGGATGATTATGTGGCCAAACCTGTTCGTCCAAGAGTACTGCTTGCCCGTATACGCGCCCTGCTAAGAAGAGGGCCTACGCAGGTAGAAGAAGAACCTGAAGTGAAGAACAGTCTCCGCTTTGGGGCTTTGGTTGTTGATAACTCCATGAGGGAAGCCTGGTTGGATGACAAGAGCGTTGATTTGACTAGTGCCGAGTTTGATTTGCTCTGGTTGCTCTGCTCGAATGCAGGCAGGGTGCTTAGCCGAGAGGAGATCTTTGCCCAGCTAAGAGGGATTGAATACGATGGCCAGGATCGTTCTATTGATGTCAGGGTGTCACGCATTCGTCCAAAGATTGGTGATGATCCAATGCATCCGCGGTTGATTAAAACCGTGCGCAGTAAAGGCTATCTCTTTGTGAAGAGCATGTGAAAAGTGAGTATACCCGTCGCCTTTGACGTTGCTACTTTAGCTGACTGCGCTAACTCACAGGAACAATAGTCCAGTTCGGTTACATAGTATTTCTAAACTCACGGTGCTTTGCTCACTTGTCGCCGCGTAGCAACTTCAAATTCTTTGAGTATAAGCCTTCGGCATAAAGTTATGAGCAGTATTTTTCTCCGAATCTATGGCGGTCTACTATTTTCTCTGGTTCTGGTTTCAGTCCTCTCGGGCATTGTTGTCACTATTGCTAATGGTGTCCGAATGGCCGAGTATCGTGAAGATATGGCTCGCGGTACATTCCGGCTCGTTTCTGAAGTGCTGACTTCAATGCCGGACGAACAGCGTCGGCAATGGCTGGGAGAGTGGGGGCATAAACTATCGATTCCCTTTTCAATGGTGCCGGTAGAACACTCGGAATTCAGCCGGAAAGAAGTTGAGCAGCTATCTCAAGGTCTGGTCGACGTCCAGATGCTGAGTGAAAAGTCAGCGGTTATTACATCATGGATTGATGACCAGTGGCTGTTGCAGGGGCGTGTGGCTGAAATCTCAGAACAGATGGCAAGTGGTACCATTGTTTTTCTCAGGCATCTGCTCAGTAGCTACCCTCCGGATGAGCGAATTGAGGTATTGGCAAAACGGTCCGAAGCATCGTTAAGTTTTCCGGTATCTATTGCTCAATCTTCGGGTATGCACTTAACGCCTCTACAGCAAAGCCAGTTACAGCAAGGTAGTGTGGTTACTGTGTTAAGTGCAAGGGATGAGTCGCTTCAGCTTTATGCTCAGATGAAAGACAGTGACCAGGTACTTCATCTTGGCCCATTGAAATTGCTCAACCTTTATCCATTTAAACTGATCTTGACCCTGGGCCTTTTTGTCCTGATCTCCCTGAGCCTTGCCATCTATATCCTGGTACGGGGGATGGAGAAGCGGCTAAGAAAGCTGGAAAGGGCTGCTACACGTTTCAGTCGAGGTGACTTTGATGTTAGGGTTAATGTTGGGGGAGCTGACTCGATTGGCCGCCTGGCCATGGCATTCAATGCCATGGCAGATCATATACAGCGTTTGCTTAGTTTGCAGAAAGAGATGATTCGTGGGGTTTCCCACGAATTGAGGACTCCTGTTGCACGGTTACGCTTTGGCCTGGACCTGGTTGCCGATGCGAAAACACAGGAAGAGCGCGAAGCTCAACTGGAAGGAATGGATCAGGATATCCAGGAACTGGATCACTTGGTTGATGAGTTTCTCACCTATGCCAACCTGGAGCAGGGGGCACCAACGATCAGTTTGAAGCGTAATGATGTTGATAGAGTGGTAGCACAGGTGGTTGGTGAGCATCTCCGGTTGCAGAATCGGGTAGAAATAGAACATATTCCCTGTAATGTATTAAACCCTCGCCGTTTTGTAGAAATTGATCGGCGTTACATTCATCGGGCTATACAGAATCTGGTGGGTAATGCCTGTCGATATGCTGACAGCAAAGTTCAGGTACGCTTTTCATCAACTCAGGATACTTGTCGCATTGATGTAGATGATGACGGCCCAGGTATTCCGGAAGAGCAGTGGGAACGAGTATTTTCTGCTTTTTCAAGGCTGGATGACAGTAGAACGCGCAAGTCAGGAGGATATGGTCTGGGGCTGTCCATCGTCAGACGTATCATGTATTGGCATGGAGGGCGAGCGCTGGTCAGTCATAGTCCTCTGGGAGGCGCACGATTCAGTCTGGTTTGGCCCAGAAAGCAGCAGAGGCATTAAGCGAGAGAAACAAAGCTTTAATTTATTGGTGGGAACCTCTGAAAAACGCTCACTAATCCAGTAAAATCCTGATGACTGGATCAGGG
>OODV01000305.1 GCA_900299555.1 uncultured Endozoicomonas sp. | reverse complement strand
CGGGTAGCTGTGGTCGACGAGACATCTGTTCCAGATAAAACGCTTGATAATGATGTCTGAGCATAGCTGGCATCAGCTAAAGGATTTAGAAAAAGCGATTGGTATTAGGTACTCTTATACGTAAAATTCCTGTTAGAGCTTTGAGTATTTATGAACAGTGATTCAACCATTTCGTGCCGATCTCATTTTCTTTATGAGCCAGGAGATAATTGTTCGATTTGTTTAGATGGGCTTGAAACAAAGCCTTTAGCTATTGTAGATCCATGTAATCACTTATTTCATAAGGACTGCATTAAGACATGGCTTGAATTAAAGTCTCTTGATGAAAGAAGTTGTGTGATATGTCAAAGAGTGGCGAGGGCATTGGTGGGGCCTGATGGCCTGGAGATAACACTTCGTAGAGGCAATTCTGAATTTTCGATAGAGACTTATATCGATCTTGTAATTCGTAGCCATCTGAGATCGCATCCCCATCGACATAGGCCTTACTAAATCTGGGTTTGGTAAACATTCTGGCTAATTGAACTCTCAAAAGCTAAGCAAATGACTTTATTTTAGAATCCATTCTAGTTGAATAAAAAGCAATATCTAAGCCTTGCTGCCCGTGTCGGCTGCATCGCTTGTGAGTTACTCGGCATACACGACACACCCGCACAGCTACACCATCCCCGATCAGGACAAGGCATAAGTCAAAGGGCATCAGACTTTGATGTGATACCGCTTTGCCCTGATCACCATACCGGTACAGCTCTTTCTGTTCATATGACTCCCGTTGACTTCAAATGTCTGTTTGGGACTGAAGATGAATTAACGGAAATGACAAGGGATCGTGTGGCTGATCTTGAAATGCAAGCCGTTGGAGGCGGTTATGGCTGATTTCTTCTTATTTCTGGCTGTTACCGGCTTTATCGCCTGGGCAGCTCGGGACGTTATTCAAAGCATCAGTGTTTATTGGGGGTAATCATGGCTAAAGGCGTAAATAAGGTAATTCTGATCGGCAATGTTGGCAGCATTGAAACCCGATTTACTGGGGCAGGTGCAGCAATCACGAATATCTCCTTGGCTACATCTGAGAGCTGGAAAGACAGCAACACCGGGAAGCGGCAAGAAAAGACGGAATGGCACCGGATTGTAATATTCGGAAAGCTGGCAGAGATAGCGCAACAGTATGTGCAGAAAGGCTCAAAGCTCTACATTGAGGGCAAGCTGCAGACCCGCAAATGGCAGGCTCAGGACGGACAAGACCGCTACACGACAGAGATTATTGTTGATGGCTTTAGCGGTCAGATGCAGATGCTTGACGGAAGGCAGGACAATAGCCAACAAAACTACCAGCAACAAGCGCCGCAGCAATAGTCAGGAGCAACCGGTGGATTTGATGACTTTGATCAGGATATTCCATTCTAGAGGTTGAACTTGAACAGCTAACTGAGGTCGCATTAATTTCTTGATTAGGAGTTGTCTATGATGCGCCCAGACGGCCAGCTTAATGATTTGATGCATCTGCGTTTAACTACTAGGCATTATCATGATTGTATTGCAGATAGAAGAAGGTCTTATAACTGCTGGATAGCAACAGCTACATTTATGGGTATGAGTGTGGTTAATTGCTTAGCTTTAGCAATGCGGAAAGATGATGACAAAGACCCTGTAAATAAGGGACTACTGGGGGAGAGACATGCAAAATCAATGATTCTGGGGGGGCGTCGGCTGGAGGGAACCTGGTGCTGGCAGCGTTATTGAAATTTAGAGAGTTTGGGATTGCTTTTCCCGGAGCGCTCTACCTGGGAATGCCATGGTCTGATCTGACGAAAACAGGGGATACACAATATACCAATGAAGGGCTTGACCGGTTACTGGTGGGGAGTGAGGGATTATTGTCTCAATCTGCAGCGCTTTATGCCGGTAATCATGATCTGCTAATGCCTTTAATCTCCCCGGTGTATGGACAATACGAGAGTTTTCCACCAACGTATCTTGTTACTGGTACTCGGGATTTGTTGTTAAGTGATACTGTCAGGGTCCATCAGAAATTGCGGCAGGCTTCTGTTGTTGCGGAACTTAATGTCTATGAAGGGATGTCGCACGCTGATTATATGTATGCCACGGATACTCCTGAATCGAGACAGGTGTCCGCTGAACTGAATGGTTTTCTGTTAAGGCATATGCAGTGAGATGTGAAAAGGCTGGCAAAAGCCAGCCTTTGGAAGTTTACTTCAGGTTGATCGTCAGGTTTGGCTGATCACTCTGTTTGAAGGCTTCTTCATCATAGTTCCATCGGGAAGTTACGGTTTTGGTTTCTGTATAGAAACGCACTGCCTGCTTGCCATAGGCATGAAGGTCTCCCATAAATGAGCCTTTCCAGCCGGTAAATGAGAAGAAGGGGAGCGGTACAGGAATAGGAATATTAATACCTACCTGACCCACTTCAATTTCACGCTGGTATTTACGGGCAGCAGCACCGGAGCTGGTAAAGATTGATGTTCCATTGCCGTATGGGCTGGCGTTTATCAGCTCAATAGCCTCGGCCAATGTATCAACAGTGATGCAACACAGAACCGGGCCAAAAATCTCTTCCTGATAAATGGCCATATTTGTAGTGACATCGGTAAACAGTGTTGGCCCAACCCAGTTACCATCTGGGAGTCCTTCAACAGTGCAGTCACTGCCGTCCAGAAGACAGGTTGCTCCCTCTTCCTTACCTTTGGCTATTAATCCCAGTACACGTTCTTTAGCTGCCTTGGAAATGATCGGGCCATAGCCTGCTGTGGGATCGTCCCAGGCTCCAGGGTTAACGACGGACAGCTGGTCTTTTAACTCATTAATCCAGTTTTTGCTGTCACCAACAAATACTGCCACACTGATGGCCATACAGCGTTGGCCTGCAGCCCCGACGGATGCACCAACAAGCCCATTTAATACACGGTCTTTGTCGGCATCAGGCATAATGACCGTATGATTTTTAGCACCCGCCATACATTGGGCGCGCTTCATGTTTTCGGTGGCTGTCTTGTAGATGTATTTACCAACAGGTACTGAACCTACAAACGACACTGCCTTGGTATCAGGGTGGTTCAGGAGATAGTCAACCTGCTCTTTACCGCCGTGAACGGCTTGTAGTACGCCCTTGGGAGCACCCGCTTCAACAAACAGCTCTATCAGGCGCATTACCGTGAGAGGTACCTGCTCCGAGGGCTTAAGAATAAATGTGTTGCCTGCTGCAATTGCCAGAGGGTACATCCACAGTGGAATCATTGCCGGAAAGTTGAATGGGCTGATACCAACACAAACGCCCAGCGGCTGTGTGTAACTGTAGGTGTCTATGTTGTTGGCAACGTTCTCAACGGTTTCGCCCATCATGGCGGAAGGAATATTGGCAGCCTGTTCTACTACTTCAATGCCACGCCACACATCGCCCTTGGCATCCGCAAATGTTTTGCCCGTATCCTGTGAAACCAGCTCTCCCAGTGCATCATGGTTCTCTTTGAGCAGTGCAACATAGCGCATCATCAGACGAGCACGCTCAGATACAGGGACGTCTCTCCACTGCTTAAAGGTTGCCTTTGCACTCTCTACCGCTTGTTCCATTTCGGTTTCGGTGGCATAGGGTAGTTCTGCCAGCAGCTCCTGTGTGGCAGGGTTTGTGACAGGAATAAACTGTGAGGTTTCGCTGGCGATGAAGTCGCCATTGATAAAAAGGGGGATTTTCTTGGGCATGGGACTACCTGTCTTATTTTATTATTAAGCGTGCTCTTCTATGTGGTTTTTATGCCAGCACGTCATTATTGGTTACGATAATTAAGTAACATTAATTATCACGGGGCAACCTGTTCATAATATTTAACAGATTGGTGGTAAATTGTGAACAGCTTATGATGGTTAGTGTTTATTGTATCGCAGCCCTGATGATGCTCATGGTTGCTATGGACTATACAAACTGAGTTCAAACTTTATTGAATCTCAGGAGGCGGAGTTTATGCAATGTTCTGGTCAAAAAGTATCCGCATTTAGGGTTGCTAGAGATGTTGGAAGGCCTATAGATCAGAAGGATGGATCTGTTGATAAATCACCCCATTCGTCAGCAGAAGATAGAGCGCCAATATGGAAAGGAAGCCGAAAAGTTAAAATAGCTCAGGGCAGCAACGCTGGTGATCTAAGAAATTATGAAGCATCAGGACATGATGAGGGTCGTGAGACGGTCAGTTTTGACCTGCCGGTGCGTTCTGTTGCTGAAGCCAAGATGATAGCTCATGGCCTGCATCTGGTCGAACGGGAGAATAATCAGTATAGCTTTGAAGGGATCAGCAGCATTCATGCTGGCTTTGAACAGTTAATGATGAGGCAGACTGGCAAAAAAACAGTCAAACATGCTGATGAGAACCGGGCGATTTATCAGCCTTGTGTAATGCCTAACGATTGAGCAAGCTGCTTACCGGAGACTTTATCATTTATGTCGCTGTTTCCTAGTGACAGACGTGTCATGGCTGTATGCATGGCGGCTCCCATCAACATGATGGCCGTTAACTCTGGAGTAACATTTTTTCCTATTCTATGGTTACTTTTTAGCTTTTTAAGCTGTTCAACAAGTAGCTGGCGGGGAGTATAGAAACCATTTACTCGATCCTCGGGTACAGTTATTTGATTACCTGTTAGGGAAGATGCTGCGATAGGAAGAATTCGTTCAAAATAGGTAATGGCTGCCTCAAAAACGTTCAAAAGCCAAAGCTCTACATCGGAAATGTCATCATTGATCTGTGTGACAAGCGTAGTCTGTTCTGGAAGGGCTTCATTGATCAGAGCCTGTAACAGTCCGGTTTTATCGCCAAAATTATTAAATAGACTGGCCTCAGTGACCCCGGCATGCAAGGCCACAGCTCTGGTTGTGAGCCCTGAAAGACCTTCTTCTTGCAGAAGGTCTCTGGCGGCATCCAGAATGCGGTTTCGCACGCGGGGTCTGCCCATGGTGTATTATCCTTGGTTGTCTTTACTTTTAGCGGACTGGCTCAAGACTTTCTCCTGTCTCAAAGCAGCCGGATTATCCCAGATAGCGATGATGCCTTTGATAGTACCGACATAAGCGGTGCCGTCGGTGCCGATGGTAATAGGTGCCCAGTTATTGTCAAACTCCATACCCGCGCCTGTGCGAATTTTAAAGATTGTCTCACCGGTTTCTGCATCCAGAGCCATCAGGTACCAGGCGACATCCTCAGCACTTTTCTGCGGTTCAAAGGTATAAAAATACACAAGGCCATTGTCGGCAGAAAGTTTTGGTACAACGGATGGCGCCTTTTCAGTTGAGTTCCAGACAACATCGCATCCCGACTCATCTTCACGGATATCGATCCGGGTGATGCCTCCGGGAATGCCCCCCCACTCTTTCTGTTGAACGGCACTGCTGTAACCAAAGTTATTTTCGATAATGATTGAGCGACCCCAGCCTACCATGGAGTTTTCTGTGGCGGACTGCTGGCTTTCAAACAGGGGAACCGTACAAATTAACCGTTGGCCGTTAAAGTCTGGCTGACGGCGATATACCAGAAGGTTGATCCTTTCGTCAGCATTGTCAGTAACCGTGATATACCGATCACCCAGCAGTGTCGGAGTAGTGCCAGATCCCTGATTGATAGAACCCACTTTACGTGCAGATCCACGGTCGTATGCTTCCTGCCAGAGAACAGTGGGCTTTCCTCTGGCATCGGTGTTCATGGCATAAGTGGCATGATCCGTAACGATATAGGCAGCATTCTCATCCATTGCGAAACTGTTCTGGATCTCTTCACCCTTGAATTGGGTACTTTTGACACTGCCGGTTTCCGGGTTAAGGGTGCCGACCCGTCCATAACGGGTTACCCACCATATCAGGCCTTTATGATCAGGTAATACAGCGGTAATTGGGTCGCACTCGCCTTCCGGGAACAAGTTATTCCAGTTCATGCAGTCGTTGGGTACTTCCTGGCTGAGATCCCAGCTGCCATCCTGATAGAACTCCCACTCACCGCTTTCAGTCTGACGATTGGCCAGTCTGAGAATACGCTGTGTGCTGTCAGCGAGAATGACTCGATCCTGATCATCAAGATAATAGTAAGCACCACCCGACGTGTCGGTCATTACAATCGTAGGGTCGCGCTTGACCAGAGCCTGAAATGAACTGGGGCGGTTTGGTAATTTATAGCGCGCGAGAAGCTCCAAAGACCTGGGTTGCAGCATATGGATTTCAAACCCGGCAATGGATGCACACAATGCAATCAATTGATCCTTGGTAGTAATAGTAACTGTTGCACACATGCCACCGGGCATATTGGACCCATCCCGGGTTTGCATCTGCGGGTCAATGCCCAGGGGCCCAGAAACCAGGTGAACATCGGAATTAAAGCCATCACCATGAATGGTGCTTTTTCCCGAGGATGCCATAAAAGGGTGCTTTATACTCTCTCCCTGAAAAGGTTTTGCTTCTGCTGGCTGGCCGATAAACGCCGGGGCCGTCAGTGACGTGCTTTTCAGAGGCTGGGGCTCTTTGGAGGGGCCACAGCCTGCCATTAGCATGGCTGATAATAGAGCAATCACATAATGCTTCATGAAATATGATCCCTGCTTTATTTTTTTATAGCGGCACTATAAAAACAAAATAATCAGGAGATCAAGTGGTTTTGTTGTTTGTTGTGTTTTTGTGACATCTATTGATGGGGTGGTGGCCGTTTTATTACAATATACGACATTGGTTTTTTATTCTCTGGTCAATTTACCTGAGAATTAAAAAATTGCCATTGCAGATTGGCCTGTTTTTGTCATTGTTCCCGCTGTCAGTTTGGCGATGATACAAAAAGTTATTTCTTGCACTGGTTTATGCCTCTTTTGTGAGTTCGCAGAATTCGGCCATTTTGGTCGGTAATTCTGTAGCTGGTTAGTAGGGGCCAGAGGATGGGTGAAATTGAGTCAGCTTTCACCATGCTCTTAATAACAATAAGGATAAAAACATATGTCCAATGCTATTGATGCGGTAAAGACCGTATTTGCAGGCTTAACTCGTCCCGGCGCCCAGTTTGAACTTGAAGAGACGACCATCCAGGGCATCACCTACCGTTCCTATAAAAATGCACCAGCCACGCTGCCACAGATCTATCGGGAAAGCCTGGCTTTTGGCGAGCAGCCATTTCTTGTTTATGAGGACAGGCGCTATACCTTCAAGGATGCTTACTCTCTGGCCAGTAAGGTGGCATCACAGCTGATTGATCAGTTTGACATTAAAAAGGGTGACCGTGTCGCTATTGCCATGCGTAATCTGCCTGAATGGATCCTTGCTTTTATGGGGATTACTTCTGCTGGCGCGATTGCTGTTCCGCTTAACAGCTGGGGGGGGCGGGATGAGTTGGAATATGGCATTGAGGATTCTGGAGCAAAGGTAGTTTTTACCGATGCTCGTCGATTGAACCATATTGTTGCTGACCTGGCCGAAATGGATGTTCGGGCCATTGTTGTTGATGATGAAGCGGCTTCACAGAATGACCATGTAACCACATGGCAGTCACTGGTCAGTGGTCCAGCAATTGAAATGCCTGACGTTGGCATTGACGGTAAAGACCCAGCTTTTATTCTCTATACCTCAGGTACGACAGGCAGACCAAAGGGGGCACTCTCTTCGCACTGGTCTATTGGTCAGGCTCTTACCAGTGGCTCTGTTGCGGGTATGACCATGGCTACACAGCACCCAGAGTCTGTCCAGGCAGCGATGAAACGGGGCCATGCACCTGCTGTTTTGCTGGCGCTGCCACTATTCCATGGCAGTGGTCTGCATACTGTGGTGCTCTCTGCGTTACGACAGGGAACGAAAGTAGTTATTCAGTCTAAATGGGATGCTAAAAAAGCATTGGAGCTGGTAGAGCGTGAAAAAGTTGCTACGTTCTCCGGTGCCGCAAAAATGATCTGGGATTTTCTTGAGCACCCTGAGTTTGCTCAGCACGACACTGAGAGCATTCTGAACCTGACTGGTGTTGGCGCTGCCCAGCCTGAAGCATTGTTGAAAGACATTCTGAGTGAGTTCCCACTTAACTTTCTGGGGACTGGTTATGGAATGACGGAATGTAATATGTATGCCTCCATTAATATGGGGCCTATGTACCTGGAAAACAGAGACAGTGTTGGCCTGCCTTTCCCTGTTACAGAAATTAAAGTGATTGGTGAAAACGGTGAAGATCTGGCTATTGGGGAAGTCGGCGAAATCTGCATTAAAAGCCCTGCAATGGTGGAAGGGTACTGGGGGAAAGAGGAAGAAACCGCCAAGGTGTTGAACGATGGCTGGTATTGTTCCGGTGATGTGGGCTATCTGGATGAAAAAGGTCTCCTCTATGTCTGTGACCGTAAGAAAGATATGGTCATTCGAGGGGGAGAAAATATCTACTGTGCTGAAGTAGAAGCGTTGATTAATGAGCACCCGGCTGTTGTGGAGAGCGCTGCTTTTGGCGTCCCTCATGATCGTTGGGGTGAAGAGCTTGCTGTTGCAATTCATCTTCAGCCAGGAGAAGAGTTGTCTGGTGATGAACTACAGGACTATGTGGCAGCATCACTGGCTAAATTCAAAGTACCGACACATGTCGTTTTTGCTGAACAGCCACTGCCGAGAAATGCCATACAGAAGGTGGTTAAGCAGGAGGTTCGTGATCAGTATGTTGATGAGCTGGTTTAATCGATAGGATTGTTAAGAGTTTGTCTTGTTAAAGGCTCAAAGGGTTTACCCTTTGAGCCTTGATTACTATTGATAAACGGAAATGGCTGCTTTTACCGCTTCACCAGGTGTGAACGTATGGCCTTGTCTCAGCAGTGCAGACTCCAGCGCAGAGAGACAATGCAACACATTGGTTTGATTCGCGGCATAGCCCATCAAGCCAATCCGCCAGACTTTTCCAGCAAATGCACCGAGACCCGCACCAATCTCAAGGTTGTATTCCGCCAATAACTGCTGGCGAACCGTAAGGTCATCAACACCTTCTGGTATTACCACGGCATTCAGTTGGGCAAGTCGCTCCTCTTCAGGAACCAGCATTTCCAGTCCCATGGCTGCAAGTCCAGCAACCAGCGCCTGATGATGCAGCTGGTGACGTTTCCAGCTGTTTTCCAGGCCCTCTTCCTGTAAGAGGCAGAGAGACTCGTGCAGGGCGTATAATTGATTGACGGGTGCCGTATGATGGTAGGCTCTTTTTCCATCGCCTCCCCAGTAGCCCATGATCAGGCTCATATCGAGAAACCAGCTGCGAACAGGTGTTTTTCTGGCCTCAATTTTCTCAATAGCTGCCTCGCTGAAGCTGATCGGTGACAAACCGGGAACACAGGACAGGCACTTCTGGGAGCCGGAGTAGACGGCATCGACTCCCCACTCATCAACTTCCAACTCAGAGCCGGCCAGAGAGGTTACGGTGTCGACAATCGTCAGGCAGTTATGTTTTCTTGCCAACTCACACAGTGTTTTTGCATCGGAACGTGCACCGGTTGAAGTCTCGGCATGAACAAAGGCCAGAATTTTTGCATCCGGGTGAGCGTTCAGTGTTTCTTCAACAGCTTTTGGGTCTACTGCACGCCCCCAGTCTGACTCGACAGTAACAGGTATGCCTCCTATACGTATGACGTTCTCCTTCATACGACCACCAAAGACACCATTGATACAAACAATTACTTTGTCGTCTTCTTCCACCAGGTTGGCAAAACAGGCTTCCATCCCTGCGGAACCTGGAGCAGAGATGGGCAATGTGAGGCGGTTGCTAGTTTTAAAGGCGTATTGGATCAGTGATTTCAGTTCGTCCATCATTCGTATGAATTCAGGATCAAGGTGTCCAATAGTCGGTCGGGCCAGGGCTTCGGTGATCCTTGGGTGTACATCAGAAGGGCCGGGTCCCATCAGAGTGCGTTGTGGGGGGTAAAAAGAGGTGATTGTCATAACTGTCTGTCCTTCTCCACTTATGGGCATTGCTTGTGGGTAGAGCAAATGCCGATTTTTTATTCGGAATTTTTAGGTTTTTTGATGATTTTTCCGTAATTAACACACAGCCAGCGAATAGCCTCAGGCGCAATATCGATTGCATTTTCGTTGTGTTCACCTGTCTCCGGGTCGTACCAAGTCAGGGTATACCGCCCATCGACCAAGGAGAACCGTTCCTTATCGTCCAGTAAGTCAGCTAGTACACCAGCCTCAGGTTCAGATAGAAACGGGTATAAATCCAGCTCATAAATGCTTACATCCCTGTTTTCCTCGAACCATACCTCCAGCACGAAATCTTTTAGGTGTTCGGCTTTGAGTATCCCGAGCTCGTAGCCTTTGTACTTGCCCAGATATTTATCTAGTTCTTGGTTAATACTCATTTCTTATTCCACCATATAGACTCTCAGAACTTCTTTGCCTTGGCCAATACCTTCAGTAACTTTATTCTCAGAAACCTGCAAGTCTATCGCAGTCTTTAATTTAGGCAGCAGTTTTTTGCCGAGTTTCTACTATTTTAAGGTTTTTTATCTCTGTCCGCTATGTACGGGACAAAACATATAGCAAGTCCGTGAACACTACTGGATCTTTT
>OODV01000325.1 GCA_900299555.1 uncultured Endozoicomonas sp. | reverse complement strand
GAGCAGTTGGCTTTTAACCAATTGGTCGTAGGTTCGAATCCTACACGACCCACCAAATTCTTAAGTGAAGAAAATTTAATAGCCGTTGGCACCTTTTTGCCAGCGGTTTTTTTATGCCTGCCTGATATCCTTTCTCAATATTTTCTCGAACCACACAGGTAGAAAACTGCTCCTGTGTTTTCTGCATTTCCACCATCCATGGTGCTTATCACAAAGTACACAACGAAAAGCTCTTCTTAGTGCTTTTTGTGATCTCTGTGGTTCAATCCGATATTCAATAATTATGCTCAGTGGAGCTTAAGCTGTGGGCGAGTGGTTCTACTGATCAGGTCTTTCAAAATCAGTGTTCCTGTTCTTAATTTGCCAAAGAGTGTCATCTGGTGCATTCGGTACAGGCTGATGTAAAACCATTTGGCCAGTGTTCCCTCAATCATCATATCGCCGGTAATGGCACCCATCAGGTTTCCTACGGCGCTGAAGCGACTCAGGGAAATCAGGGAACCGTAATCCTTGTAATTGAATTCCAGCGGTGTAGAGCCATTGACTTGTGCTATCAGGCTTTTGGCTAGCAGAGAAGCCTGTTGATGAGCGGCCTGTGCACGGGGAGGAATAGTAATGCTTTCATTTTTACTGTCGGTCAGGGTGCAGTTTGCGCAGTCACCCATTGAGTAGATGTGATCGTCAAGCGTCGTTTGCAGTGTTGGGCGAACAACCAGCTGGTTGATCCGATTGGTTTCCAGGCCGTCAATGTTAGACAGAAACTCAGGAGCTTTGATTCCTGCTGCCCAGATTCTCAGGTCAGATTCAATAAACTCACCATCACGGGTCGTGACTCCATCAGCCTTGATTTCACTTACCAGCTGCTGGGTCATGACTCGAATACCCATTTTGTTTAACTGCTTATGAACACTGCTGCTGATTCGAACAGGTAGTGCAGGCAGTATTCTTTCACCACCCTCGATGATGGTAACTTCCAAGTCCTCTGGCTTAATGGCATCGAGTCCGTAGTGGGCCAGTTCAATGGCTGCAAAATGGAGTTCTGCTGCCAGCTCCACTCCAGTTGCTCCCGCGCCAATAATGGCAATTCGAAGTTTCGTGGTCTCGTTGCCGTTTGCCTGAGCTTGAAGGTAGTGGTTAATCAGGGTGGTGTGGATTCTTTCTGCCTGCTGGCGGTTGTCCAGAAACAGACAGTGTTCTCTGGCACCCGGCGTATTGAAGTCGTTTGCTGTACTGCCCACCGCAATAACTAGCTGGTCGTATTTCAGGGTACGGGCAGGCACAACCTCCTGGCCGCTGGCATCGGTAATTGGGCTGAGCCCGATAGACTTTTCTGCGCGATTCAGGCTTTCCATCTTGCCGGGAATAAATTTGAAGTGGTTCCATTTGGCCTGTGCCAGATAGCTTAACTCATCCTCAAAGGCGTTAAGGGATCCAGCTGCCACTTCGTGCAGGAGTGGTTTCCAGAAATGGGTGTTCTGAGCATCAACCAGCGTAATTTCAGCACGCTGCCTTTTTCCAAGTTTTCTGCCCAGGCGAGTGGCCAGTTCAAGGCCTCCGGCACCACCACCAATGATCACGATTTTATGGAGTTCGTTGTTCACGTTTATTCCAGTTTTCTTTTCTAATTGCCATGAAACTATGAATGCAGTTCTCAATTCGGAATAGGGTCGAAATTCCGTTTATCGTTATTTGTCAGCCAGCCCTTTGGTTACCTGTCATTCATTCAGGAGGGTATCACCAGATAGCCGATGAAACGGCTTAATACACCGAGAACAACAATAACCACGGTTAGCCATGCCATTAGACGCAGTGGCCTGAATGGTGAACGCTCGACTTCGTTAACCCCTTCCTTTAAATACTGATCGACTCGCTCCTGGTCTTCGGGATAAAGCCGCTTGGGTTGTTGAGCGGAATTGGCAAAGTGCTTTTTATCGGAGATAGGTGCTGCAGTGTCTTGGCTCATGGTGGTAACTCCCTTTCTTCAGCCAAAACATAGTACATTCTGCGATCAGCGGAAAGCGATAGTACAGTTTTTGACCGATTTATCAATCTTCCCCAGCCCTCAACCGACAATGGCGTATAGCAGGCTAAGAAAAAGTATCCATTTCAATATGCAGTAAAAGGTTTTGTTGTAATTTTTAATCCGTTTGCCCAGCAGACGAATCTGGTAGAGGTACTGGAAGGCTCTATTCAACCCCCCAACCCTGTCTCCATCAAGGTTTTTGGTGGCACTGGCCGCCATTACCAGGCGGGAGAATGCGCGATTAAATGCCTTGGCAAGCAGATTGCTCATTGGGCGCTCTACGTCACAGAACAAATAATACGATCTGTGTCGGTGCTGTTTTCGGCAAAGTGAATGTAGGTTTCATCAAACATTACCGATTCCCCATCTTTCCAGTAATACGTCTCGCCATCAACATTTATAAAGCATTGTTCGTGATTGGGCGTGATCAATCCGAGATGATGGCAGAGTGGCCCGGCATAGGGATCACGGTGTTTAACCAGCTGACTTCCGGGGGAGGAGCATGGCAAACATGGCGGCTTTGATGTTTGGAATCTGTTTCAGGAAATGAACGGTTTCAAAGGTCGCAGCCGAGGGGAACTCATCTCCATACCATTTTAAATAGAACCGTTTCCAGCCGGATTTGAAAAACGAGTTAAAGCCAATGTCATTCAGCTGGTCAGAGGATTTTATATGGTGCTGCCTGTAAAGCACAGGGCCTCATCACGGATAACCTCCCAGTTGGCATCAAGCACTTTGAGTTCCGGAAATTGGCTGGTATTAATATACGGAGTGCAGGGAACTTTCGAGAATAAATACATAATGGCATTAACCGGTGCCATAAAGGTGGAATGGTCGCTGAGCTGTCGAAATGGGCGGTGACGAACTTTTCCTCGATGGTGAGTATAGAGGGCAGCGGCAGTAGTAAATCAGCAATCATGTTGACGATCCATTAAGTTGTGCTGGATAACTATAGTTCTTCATCAGTTTTCAATAAGGGATAAAGAGATGAGGCTTAACAGGGAATTGTTAGCGCTTGCTTTCCGACAGTGGTTTTATCAGTGGCAACAGAGTTTCAGGGAGGTGAAGTGCTATGGCAGAAAGCCCCGGTTCCTGATCCCATGGTTATGGTTGAAGCTCAGTTATGTTCTGGATGGGCCTTATGCCGTCAGTCGTCGTTATCATCGACGAATCAAATCCGAAAGTATTTACGTCTATGGCGAGACGCCTCTCACCACGCTTGAGATGATTGCAGAGAAAACAGGTGTAACGTCAGATGATCATGTGTTTGAACTGGGTGCAGGGAGTGGCTATACCAGTCTCTGGCTGCATGGAGTAAAAAAGTGTCAGGTCACTGCCATTGAGCAGGTTCCTCTGTTTTGTTGGCGTCTACATCGGACTGCTCGTCGCATGCGGCTTTCCTCCGTTAACGTCCGTTGTGAAGACTATATGCAATCGCCTTTGGATGATGCATCCATTGTTTATCTTTATGCTTCAAACCTCGATGATCATGTGATTTCTGAATTAGCAGAGCGTTTGGCTGATCTATCCGCAGGCGTGAAAATTATTACGGTCAGTTACGCACTACAGCCGTTTCTGCATCAGCAGGCTTTTAAAATTACCGATCAGTTTACTGTGCCTTTTGAGTGGGGAGAGACAGAAGTCTTCGTTCAGGAAAGGATGTCTGCTACTGAAATCCTGAAGATTATGGAGTCCAGTAGCAGTAGGCTAGAACATACGATGGACTGAAGAAAGCTTGCTTACAATCCGGTTGCCATAGCGCACAATCAGATCTGGCGTCTGTTGCTCGGGAAACTTCTCAAAACTGCTGTGGATAAAGGCCCAGGCGGCATGTGCCTGCTGGACAGGCTGCATTGCGTGGGGATGATCATTTAGCTCTTCATTGAAAGCAGTCATGCGCTGATCGAATCGATTAGCCAGTGCTTTCAGCTGCATATGACTTGAAATGGTAACTTCAGTGTTTTGTTCGGCGATCAGCAGGTTAAGGTAATCTCTGGTCATATGTTGCATAAGGAGCGCCTGCTCCAGGAAACGAAGCTTCTGGTGGTCTCCTGACTGGGAGTTTGTTGCTTTTTGTCTCAGCAGGAGTAGCTGGCGATCCATTTTGGCCAGCACACGCAGTAACGAATTCGATGCCGGCGGCTGAGCGCTGGCAGGAATCGTGCTCAGCCAGGTAATGTGTTTACTGACGATGGGCCATAAGGATAAGACCGTTGCCAGAAGCTCATTAGCTTCGGGGTCAATGGTACGTTTTGGAAGGGCGTGGATACTTGTGTTTAATGCCTGCTGCGTTTCTTGCAGAGCCTCCCTCGCATCCTGATCGAGAAAATCCAGCTGTAACCTGTGAATATTGATAAGCAATTCATTCAGCTCAATCTGTTGCTGAAGAATCGTCTCAGGAGATAACAGCAACGCTTTCTCACTGGCCTTTATACTCATTACCAGAAAGAGGGTGGAAAAGGCGATAAAGATAGCAGCGCGAAAAGTCATAGGGCTTCCGGGTTGGTCTTTAATCTGTTTTTTTATCGGCAAACCGGTTGCTGGCTATAGGAGGCTGATCTCAGGGGCTTTGTGATTAAAGCGCCTTCAGATTATGTTTACATCCATCCATGGATGCCAGTGGTAATTACTATTTGTATCAAAGTTGTTCTGGAATGGATAGCCCAAGGCCTTTAGACTCTCAGGCCTGCTTCAGCTGCTCTTTCAATTTATCAGGCACACCTGTGATAATTAGCTGGTCATTGGCTTCATCATAACGAATCTGTCCACCAAGAAGCTCTGCATCGAAAGAGAGGCTGAGACCCTTGCTTCTTCCTGTGTAACGCACCAGTTGTGTCAGTTTTCGACGCTCTGGGGACATGGGGGTGCTCATGTCATAATCCTGAGTATTCACAAAGCGGGCAAAGTCATCCGGACCTGCTTCACTGAGGTGGCCAGTCAGCTCCTGCATGGAGAGGCTCCCCCCTTCATCCAGTTTGTTCTGGCAGTAATCATAAACCTGTCGTTTAACGATGGTTCGGTTTTCTTCAACCGGTTCTTCCTGGCAGTAGGCTTCGACTGCTTTGAGCAGGGTATCCGCTTCTTCCTTGCTGCTGCTGGTTTCACTGCAGCCAATCACTTCCTGGAACACAGTGCTTAGACGCTTCCCCCCCTTTGGGCGGAGAAAGGATAGATAGCGTCCGGCTTCAGGGTTTTTCTGCCAGTCTGTGATATTGATACGGCAGGCCAGAGACATGCGGGCGGTGTCGAGATAGGACGTGTCCTGGATGGTGAGTTCATCCGTGATGGTTACGCTGTTCTGGCTGCTGAGCATGCAGAGCAACAGGTAACGGGTCAGACCCTGCTGGTAATCTGAAAACATAACATAGCCACCACTGATGGCTCCGGCCTCACTCAGGCTCTGGCCAAGGCGTGCTAGTGTTTCAGACGTTAATTGGGTAAAGCCGGAGGCCTGTTCTTCTACTCTCAACTCAATATAAGTGTTCAGGCGCTCAGGAAAGCCGTCTTCGGCCAGATCTGAGAACTGCCCATAACATTTGTCGGGCTTTTTATTATAGGTTTGCAGCAAATCATCCAGTACCAGCTCCAGAGAGGGAGAGGAGGTCAGGCTTTGGGAGGCTGGAATGGCCTGTAGCTGTTCTGAACCCTGAGAGTGATCCAGTTTGTGAACAATAATCTGTTTGATGGTCATGACTTGATGGTAAGCAGTCTGGATTGATGTGTCAGTATGGTACAGGGATTCAATTTATTTTGCTTTACTGGGAGCCAGTCGGATGCCTCTGGCTTTTCTATGATAGGTCAGTGGTAATGCCTTTCCACCTTCTAACTGTGGGCTGCGCAGCCATTTTGAACTGCTGGCCAGCGTTGAATTTTCTCGCCATAGCTACGTCTATGATTTGTCACTTCGCCTTGTCCAGCAGCCCAGAAAGGATAGTATCTGATAGGGCCGTGTGCTTCCATTACCTGGGCCAATGCTCAGAAGTTCGTGAGTCACCAGATGAGGTAATAAATCGAGTCTGCAGACTCATCAGCTATTGGAGAAACCGTGTCTCATAATGGTGACTAATAATGAGAATAGCTAGCCCAATAAGCAGTCTTACAAAAATCTGGGATGGGTAATGTACCCCAGGGTACGGTCTTGACAGCATTATCAGTGCAGTAAGTATCAGAGCTGTCAGTTGGAATACAGTAGATCTGATGGAGAGGAATGCCCATCCCCAAAACACAATGGTATTCTGGCTATGTCCGGATGGCATGCCCCAGCGATTTTCCTCCCAGTTATTGAAGAGTTCCGGGTGTTCAAAATGGGGTCTTGGTGGATTGAAGAGCTGCCGGTAACCACCAAAGATCAACGTGCTGAAGAGCGTTGTACAAGCCAATCTGGCCCCCAGAGCGGTGTATCCGCTCCAGTAGAGGACCGCACAGATAAAAAGGTAGCCGCCTGAGTAACCTGCAGTGGATAGCCACCGAAACCAGATATCCATAGGTGCCAGAATAACTTGAGTTTCTGCAATGTGCTGGGCTGGGTCCACATGATTTTATTTTGGTGGGAAAATCGAGAAAAGGTTATCCAGGCTTTGTTTTACCTGTTTGTCCAGCATATGCTGGTTCGGATTTACTTTGGCCATAAGTTGTGTGCTTAGGTAAAGGTTCAGGAGTTCGCTGGCGATGATTTCATGGTCAATATTAGAATTGCTGTTTTCCTTCGGATTTATAACTTCGGCAATAAACTCGATAAAGCCCTTTCTAAGGCTTTGAATTCCCCTTTTGACCAGCTCTGATGCATCGTCTGGAAGCAGGTGAAGTTCATTACTGGTGCTGACGAGAAAACAGCAGTTTCGATAACTGACTTCCTGGCGGTGTCGATAGCCGGAAGTAAAAAAGCGACGGAGATCCTGTAAGGAGGGGCTGTAAATCAGATATCTGTCGATTCTTTGCTGGAGTTGCCACTCAAGGTAGTACTCCAGAACACAGAGGTATAATTGCTCTTTATTTTTAAAATGGTAATAGAGACTGCCAGGGTGCATCTCAGTGGCTTCCTCTAATTGTTTCAGCGAGCAGGCGTAAAAGCCCCGAGACCAGAAAAGGTCGAGAGCATCACTTAAGACCTGCTGCCGATTGAATGAGGATGATCTTCCCATAAGCGCCATATTAGTTATTGTTATTCTAAGTTAGCAGACTTTTCCGATCCGATAACAGTCTTATGACTTGTTGCATGGTTATTGATATCTGCTTATGCCATGCTTCCTATGGCTCCTAGAGCAATTCACTGGCGTGACTTCAGAGGTTACTGATTATGGCGTTAACTCCTTCTTCCATGGTTGAGCTGGGCTTTCAGGCTCACGATTTCAGTTTGCCAGATGTTTTTTCCAAAGCGCATAAGTCATTACAGGATATTGCTGGGAGCAAAGGGCTGCTTGTGATGTTTATTTGTAATCACTGCCCATATGTTGTTCATATTGAAGAATCGCTGGTGGCTTTGGGGAAGGAGTTCCATGGCACAGATCTTGGCATTGTTGCGATCAGTGCTAATGATATTAACGACTACCCTCAGGATCGCCCGGAGTTGATGGCAGAAAAATCGTACGGTTTTCCCTATCTGTATGATGAAACACAGGAGGTAGCCCGAGCATATCGGGCTGAATGCACACCAGACTTTTTTCTATTTGATGGTAGTCTGAAGTGCGTCTACCGAGGACAATTTGATGACTCAAGGCCAGGAAATGGTAAGCCGGTAACGGGTAAGGATCTTCGAACTGCAATGACATCGTTGTTGAAGGGGGAGCCTGTCAGTGAAGACCAAAAGCCCAGTATTGGCTGTAATATCAAATGGCGGATTTAGTCAGGTTTCTGAGGGTAATTCTTTAAGAAGGTCTCCTGCCCCATGGCATTGATCTGCTGTTCTATCATTAGGCCGAAAGCATCCAATAGTGGCTGATGCGCTATTGGGTTCTGGCTTGCCTGGCGCAGCAGGGCCACCGTTGCTTCTACGGTCGAAAGGGCGCCTTTATCGGGTGCTTTTCGAATACGGTAGTCGGATATGGGAAGGTCCGTGAGTTCAATGCAGGGTAGTTGTTGCAGCTGTGGATTGCTGTAATAAATCTTTTTTGTTTTTCGCCAGGTGCCGTCCAGAACAATTATTACTTCTGGGGTTATTGTTTCTAAAACCTCTGGACTGGCCTTTGCATTGGCTCCAGGGAATAACAGATAGCAGTTCTTCTCTCTAAGAGCTTTTTGCAGTGAAGGGTGAGTCGAAAAGTCTTCACCTGTCCATACCTCGCAATTGCTGACACCCATCTCCAGGATACGAGCTGTATTCAGAGGGTGTCTGGACTCCCGGGGGTGCTGCAGAATAATGATATCCATACAAGCCCTTTCTTCTCTAAGCTCTTTGCAATAACACTGCTTTTCAGGACGCTGGCATCGGGGGCATAAGGCTCTGGGCATGGTATTTTTTTCTAAACTGATTTCGGTAAAGAATGACCATTATTGCAAATAAGAATCATTCTTGAAAAAAGATAAAAGTCAGCTATTTAAAGTAAGTAGATTGTTTTCAGAAAAACTGAAAATAGATCATATCAGTTCCTATTCAGCGATCGCTAACCTGTATGAGTGGGAATCGGTTCTGATTTTCAGCTTCTGTGTTGTTTTCGGTATTTGTTCACCTATTTGTTCACTGAATACTTCACTGCCTACGTTGAGTCCCACCAATGGAGTTGGTGATGATGTAAGTCTGTTTATACCCAGTCAAGATCATTTGCCTGCGGCTTTTAAGGGGGGCAGTAATGTGAAGGTCTTCCTTCGGGAGAAGTGGTTTATGGTGTCTTTGAGTGGAGCTGAAGGGCAGGGTCAGGGCAAAAAGAAAAATAGCATTTGGGTTTTGCTTCTGGCTATAGGTCCCGGCATTACCGTTATGCTTGCAGACACAGATGCAGGCTCAATTGTGACGGCTGCTCAGTCGGGAGCTCAGTGGGGATACAGGCTTGTGCTGCTGAATATAATATTGATACCAGTACTGTATTTTGTGCAGGAACTGACGGCCAGGCTGGGGATGACTACCGGCAAAGGGCATGGTCAATTAATAAAGGAAAGGTTCGGAAAATTCTGGGCTTATATTTCGATTATTACCCTTTTTATTTCCACTATTGGTGCGCTGGTGACTGAGTTTTCCGGCATTATGGGGGTGGGTTTATTATTTGGGATATCAAAATGGATAACCGTTCCGCTGGTGGTGATGTTACTGATCACAATCAGTTGTACTGGCAAATATAATTTTGTTGAAAGGGTTGCTATTACCGTCGGACTGTTTGAGCTGGTGTTTATTCCTGCCATGTTCTTTGCAGAGCCCGACTTTGGTGAAGTGCTGAAAGAAATTGCTGGGCCGCAGCCCTTTAATGATCCTTCCTATTGGTTTCTTATATCCGCTAATGTTGGCGCTGTTATCATGCCCTGGATGGTTTTTTATCAGCAGGGAGCGGTCGTTGATAAAGGTCTGACAGAAAAAGATATCCCGGGTGGAAAAATTGATACTCTGCTGGGGTCTATTGTCACTCAGCTGGTGGTGGTGGCCATTATTATCACTGTTGCTGCGACTATTGGGAAAAATACTCCCAATACCTCTCTGAATAATATTCAACAAATCAGCGATGCCCTTACTCCTTTTCTTGGGAATACCCTTGGGAAGGTTGTTTTTGCTGTGGGTATCTCGGGAGCAGCACTGGTGGCTGCAATTGTAGTCTCTCTTGCATCATCCTGGGGGTTTGGAGAGCTGTTTGAAAAGCCCTGCAGCCTGAATAACCGCTGGTGTGAGGCCCCATTGTTCTACGGCTTCTATATAGCGGCTCTTCTGACAGGCGGTGGGATTGTTTTGTCCGGAGCGCCCCTGGTGCAGCTATCAATCTGGGTTGAGGTATTAAACTCACTACTACTGCCAATAGTGCTTGGCTTCCTGTTGGCACTGGCTTGGACAGCTCTACCGGAAAAGCATCGATTAGGGGCCTGGGAAAAGGCAATACTTCTGGGTATTTATATTGTGGTATGTGGTCTTGGGGTTGCCACTGTTGCGATGACAGTGTGAGCACTTTTTAGACGACTATGGTTGATAGTCAGCGAATGGTATGTTGATACCATTCGCGTGTGCAGCTATCTGTATTACTGAAAAATCAGCCGTTTTTCATCTGAAAAATCAGTTTCTCAGCGGTGCAGTCAAAATCAAACATGGCGCGGATCACTGTCTGGCCATTTTCATCAACGGTCTCAGACGTGATTTTGCAGTTACCGGAACCGATATTGGTAGCTTCTTCTTTAAGGGCATCAAATCGTGATTCGGCATTGGCACCAGAAAGGTCAATGGTCAGAACGGTGTCGTCCTCTCTGATAATAGTGCCAACTTCAACACAGTTGCAGGCAAGGCTTTCGTACTGGTCTTTATCATTCATGGCGGCTACCTACCTTAAAACTCTGATAAAAATACAGTCGTCCAGACGAAAAAAGCCGGGGGGAACCCCAGCTTTTTATTATTGAATCTGGATCATAGCGTTCAATGATTCGTCACACCAGCAGATTCATCACAAACATCGCCATCAGGGCATTCAGGATACAGATACCAAACATGATTGGGTATCGGCGGCCATCGGTACCAACCACGCCAAGAATGCGTCCAGCATACTGAATGGTAGAACCCATCAGGTAGATAGCCGGTGCCAGAATTGCCAGGTCACGAGCCTGCAGAGCGCCTTCAGACAGAAGTCCTACGGTAACGCCAACAGCCCCTCCCATGGACATAACGGCAGCCATCAGAACTGCAGCGCCTTCTCCTGGAACACCAAAAAGCGCCATAACAGGACCGAATACGGTGGACAGGATGTTCAGAAATCCAGTCATGCTCAGGACTTTGATAATGATGAAGGCCATCATGATGTTGGGGATAATACTCCCAATACCGATACCCCAGCCTTTACGGGCGCCTTCAACAAAGACATCAGTGATCATTTTTTTACTTTCAGGTGCAGCACTCATGATCAGTTAGCCTCCGCAATCTTGGCAGTGATTTTTTTGTCGATCGTCTTGAGATAGAAGCGCATGATATTGGCGCCTACAATTTTGAAGACAAACATGACGGCAAGCGCCAGGCCAATGGAGCCAGGAACCGCAGCGCCAGTACTGTCCGTCAAGGTGAACAGAATGGCGCCAGAGCCAAAGAAGTTAACGATCAGTGCGCCACCGGAGAACTGGAAGGCGGTGAAAATGTCTTTCTCGGTTTCGTTCAGTTCACCTTCATCAACCAGAGATTTGGTCAGACCTGCACCAACGTCAGTAGACTGGAGGCTACCAATGATAGCGAGGCCAGTAGTGCCCGGAATACCCATGATTGGTCGCAGAATAGGAGTCAATAATTTACGGGCTGCTTTCAGAGCGCCAAAGTGTTCCAGTACGGCAATCATACCCAGAGCGAACATACAGGTTGGAACCAGGCTCAGGGCAAACATGAAACCATCACGGGCACCACTACCACCAACGCCGCGAAAGTATGTGGTACCACCAGTGGCATCTTTCAGCATATTGCCGAAGCTGCCATTGAGAGTGGTGAAGTCAAAAATACCGTACCACTCATTAGACTTCATAAGTCCGGAAAAAAACACCACGGCAAATGCCAGTGCTATATAGGCTCCAATGGAGACCTTTTCCTGCTCATCAGTTTTCATTAATTCCCCCAGGGATATTTACAGGCGTTGTAGAAATCTGATTGAAAAATCCACACTGCCTCTGAGCTTATAAGGGAGCTGTGCAATATAGAATCAGGGTTAGACGCAGTATTTTGTACTTTGGTTTCGGTTCATACGACACACTCTTTCAATTGCAGGTGGGCTCTCGTCTGGTGAATGGTATTGGGTGTGTTGCATGCTGTTGATTTTTGGAGAAGTTGAGGGATGGTCGGGTGCTTTTCTGTGATGATGTGGGGTTTCTCGTGGGTAGGTGATTTCCCTTTTTTCTTACGTGTTTCTGTTATAGGCTGCGCCTTGTTGTACTCATTTAAAAAGTAAATTGTCATGGGCTGATATCCGTTTTTAAAGTCAGGCGACCATGACGACTTATGGAGGCAAAGTGAGCCGGAATAACATCGAAAGGCAAATAGCTATGTCAGAAAAGCCGTCAGAGAACCCGTCGTCGCTGCGTCGAAATGTGAATATGCTGGGTACCTTGTTGGGAGATGTCATTAGAGACCACAAGGGAGAAACCTTCTTCAATAAAATTGAAGCAATTCGACAACTGTCCAAGGCTGCCCGCAGTGATGAGTTGGGCGATGACGGAGGTAACCAGAAAGCTGAGCAGCAGGCGTTATTGGATCTGTTGCACAGCTTGCCCGATGATGAGCTGGTACCCGTAGTACGATCTTTCAGCCACTTCCTGAATCTCACAAATATCGCAGAGCAGTTTCACCTGGTATCCAGAGACTGTGAAACCAGTTACTGTGTTCCTGATCACTTCAGAGAGTTACTCAAAGCTCTGAAGCAAAAAGGCTTTACTGATCAGCAGATTGCAGAGAAAGCCTCTGAGCTGGACATTGAGGTAGTGCTCACTGCCCACCCAACCGAAGTAACCCGTCGTACATTAATCCAGAAATATGAACAGGTATTCCAGTGCCTGAACGAGCTGGAAAACCAGTCGCTTAGCGATAATGAAAAGCAACATGTTGAAGAACGTATTCGCCAGCTGATTACTCAGGCGTGGCATACCTATGAATTCCGCAGTAAACGACCAACACCGGTTGATGAGGCAAAAGGTGGCTTTGCCACTATCGAACACTCTCTGTGGAATGCAGTGCCTCAGTTTGTCCGTAAAATGGATGACCGGCTTCAGGCGTTTACCGGACACAAATTAGCTATCGATGCAGTACCTGTTCACTTTTCCTCCTGGATGGGGGGAGACCGGGATGGCAATCCATTTGTTACCTCGGTAGTGACTCGTGAAGTATTGCTACTCAGCCGCTGGATGGCCGCGGACTTGTTCCTGAGAGACCTTAAACCGTTGATCAGTGAGCTCTCCATGAACGACTGCAGTAATGAACTGCGGGCGCTTGTTGGGGATTCCCGGGAACCTTACTGGTCCTTGCTTAAAGATCTGCGGGAAAAACTGAAGCATACGCGACAGTGGTGCGAACGAGGTCTTGCTAGACCCGGTGATGCTGACTCAGCGCCAACGGCTGGTGTGCTTCTTGATAATGAAGAACTGATCAAGCCATTAAGACTGTGCTACGAGTCTCTTCATGCCTGTGGTCTGGGAGTTATTGCTGATGGCCCTCTGCTGGATACACTCAGAAGAGCTTATTGCTTTGGCCTGACCCTGATTAAGCTGGATATCCGTCAGGAATCAGGTCGTCATACTCAGGCATT
Organism: uncultured Endozoicomonas sp.; assembly: GCA_900299555.1. GTDB lineage: Bacteria > Pseudomonadota > Gammaproteobacteria > Pseudomonadales > Endozoicomonadaceae > Endozoicomonas. The sequence continues at coordinate 3,073 of OODV01000325.1, read as the reverse complement.
AAGTGAGCTGACCAAGGCACTAGGCCTGGGTGATTATGAACACTGGGAAGAGCTGGAAAGACAGAGCTTTCTGCTGAAAGAACTGCAAAATCCAAGACCACTGCTGCCTCATAAGTGGTTACCATCTCCAGAAGTTCAGGAAGTTATTGATACCTGTCGTGTGGTCGCTGCCGAAGGTTCCAGGGCATTGAATTGTTATGTGATCTCCATGGCAAAGCAGCCATCGGATGTACTGGCAGTGGCTTTGTTGTTGAAAGAGTGTGGCGTTGACTTCGACATGCCAATCGTACCTTTGTTTGAAACATTGGACGATCTTGATAACGCTGCTGAATGTATTCGCCATCTGCTTTCTTTGCCCTGGTATCGAGGTTATTGCCATGGTGGTCAGATGGTCATGATTGGCTACTCTGACTCTGCTAAAGATGCGGGCTGGATGGCTGCCGCATGGGCACAGTACCGGGCGATGGAAGCGGTCACAGCAGTATGTGCTGAAGCGGACGTCAGGCTGACTCTTTTCCATGGACGTGGTGGTACCATTGGCCGTGGTGGTGGCCCTGCTCATGCGGCGATTCTTTCCCAGCCTCCTGGCTCGGTCAATAATCGCCTGCGTGTGACCGAACAGGGTGAAATGATTCGCTTTAAGTTTGGCTTCCCTCAGGTAGCCGTACAGAGCCTGATGCTTTATGCCAGCGCAACTCTGGAAGCGACGCTGCTACCTCCACCAGTACCCAAACAGGAGTGGCGGGATGTCATGGATCAGCTGTCTGTTGACTCGGTCAAGGTATACCGTGGCATTGTTCGGGAAGAGCCAGACTTTGTCCCTTATTTCCGTGCGGTAACACCAGAGATGGAGCTGGGCAAACTGCCTCTTGGCTCCCGTCCAGCAAAAAGAAAGCCCAATGGTGGCGTTGAGAGTCTCCGTGCGATTCCCTGGATTTTTGCCTGGACGCAGATTCGTCTGATGCTGCCTACCTGGCTTGGTTGTGGTGAAGCATTGGAAAATGCTGTGAGCAATGGCAAGCGGGATGTGCTGGAAGAGATGATGACCGACTGGCCTTTCTTTAAGGCGCGTCTGGAAATGCTGGAAATGGTCTTTATGAAGACCGACTCCCAGCTTGCCAAATATTATGAAGACCAGCTGGTGCCGGAAAACCTGCGTTACCTGGGTGAACGACTAAGACTTATGTTGTCGTCTGCTATCGAAGTGCTGCTTGATCTTAAGGAAGGTGATGAGCTGATGTCATCACACCCCCAAAATAAAGAGGCCATTGGTCTGCGTAACCCATACACGGATCCGCTGAACTTCCTTCAGGCTGAACTCTTACAGCGGGTCCGTTCCCATGAAGAGGGTGCTGAAGTTAGTGAAGAGCTGGAGAAGGCACTGATGATTACGATTGCAGGTATTGCTGCAGGTATGCGTAATACTGGCTAATAGCCTGTTTAGATAATCTGGCTGAAATAAAAAGCACTCATATATGAAAATATGTGAGTGTTTTTTTATGCCTGGTTATTGGTGATTTAGAAAGGTCTGGAACTATACTAGGCAGATTCCTGTTTCCAGAGAGAATGTATTTAACCCTTCCAAAAGCATTTCGATTCTTTTCCAAATTCTACCTCTTTTATTCTCAGTCCCTACCGAAATGTGCTTCCTGCATCTGATCTGGAGCCAATATGTCGCAGTCGTTTAATATTCTTAAACAGCCCAAGCCCTTTTATTTGATCTTCTTTATCGAGCTGTGGGAGCGCTTTGGTTATTACGGGCTTCATGCTTTGCTGTCGATCTATCTCGTGCGCCAACTGGGCATGGAAGACGATGATGCCTTTATTACTTTCGGCGCTTTCAGTGCCCTGGTGTTTGGGTTTGTTTCTATTGGAGGCTTTGTAGGCGATAACCTGTTCGGAACCAAGCGAACCATGGTGTTGGGCGCATTGGTGATGATGATTGGTTATCTGGTGATGGCTCTGGCTGGCCATGATCAGACGGTTGTTTATATTGCACTGGGCTGTATTGCTGTTGGGAATGGTCTGTTCAAGGCGAACCCTGCCAGTCTCCTGGCAAAATGCTACGAAGATGGTGATAACCGGTTAGATGGAGCGTTCACACTGTACTATATGTCCATCAATATCGGCTCTTTCCTATCCATGACTTTAGTCCCGTATATTGCAGAATACTTCGGTTGGGGTACTGGGTTTATGGCCAGTGCGATCGGGTTGCTGGTGGCAGTGAGTAACTATTTCTTTATGCGACACTGGGTCAGGGATCTGGGCTCAGAGCCTGACTTCAGACCGGTTCTATTGAAAACAAGAGTACTGCTCTATCTTGGTATAATTTTAGCCTGTGGTGTTAGTGCCTGGATTTTGCATTATCTTTTACTGGCAAATATCTTACTGGCCCTGGTAAGCAGTGGTGCACTGCTGATGTTTATAAAAGAGATTATTCGGGCAGGAGGGGCTGAGCGACGGAAAATGGTCGTGGTATTGATTCTGATGCTGGAGGCCGTTGTTTTCTTTGTCATGTATATGCAAATGCCCACCTCACTTAATTTTTTTGCCATCAATAATGTTGATCCAGTCATTCTGGGAATCACAATCAATCCCGTCACTTTTCAATCACTGAACCCATTCTGGATCATGATTGCCAGCCCTGTTATGGCCTGGATTTATAACCGAACTGAGCAAAATGGCGGTGGTCCCAGTATGCCCCTCAAGTTTGCTTTGGGTATGCTGTTTACTTCTGTCAGTTTTCTGGTATTGCCACTAGCCGCATACTGTGCGGATCAGCAGGGAATGGTTTCGTCTGGCTGGATGGTATTAAGTTATTTTTTTCAGGCTATTGGTGAATTGTTGATCAGTGGTTTAGGGCTGGCAATGGTAGCTCAACTGGTTCCCGAACGCCTTCACGGGTTTATTATGGGGATCTGGTTTTTAACCAGTTCTGCTGCATCCGTTATAGCAGGCTATGTGGTTGGCCTTACCGCCCTTGAAATTGATGATCTCTCTTCCGCGATGGATACTCTACCAGGGCAAAAACATGAACATATTTTGACCATTCTGGCGTATTTATAGCCCTACT
>OODV01000301.1 GCA_900299555.1 uncultured Endozoicomonas sp. | reverse complement strand
CGGGTAGCTGTGGTCGACGAGACATCTGTTCCAGATAAAACGCTTGATAATGATGTCTGAGCATAGCTGGCATCAGCTAAAGGATTTAGAAAAAGCGATTGGTATAACGTATCGCTTCACAGATTCAGGGTTGCGGCTTAACCAGTCAAATTCTGTCGTATTGGGCTTAAAATTATTGTTGTAACCAGCAAACGTCAGTTGGTGGATGACTGGGCTGTATCCCATGCGTCCCTGACGCAGAGTTTCAATTTTGGCCACTAGCCTTCCCAGTATCAGCAATGGTTTTGCAACATAGTTTGATCCTGAAAGAATGGTACCTGATATCGTTGGGTTATATCTGCTCAGATAGCTTTGTAGTATATAGCTCCCCATGCTATGGCCCAGGAGAAAGCAGGGCAGCGAAGCGTGTTGGGTATGGATATGGTCAGCAACCATTTTCAGATCCAGAACAACACTGTTCCATCCACCCTGATCTGCAAAATGTCCTTGAGTCGAATCGTTTTCTGAATCGTTTATTGTTGCCCCATGTCCACGGTGGTCATGGGAATAGACAATATAACCCTGTGCTGTCAGCTGTTCAGCCAGCCCGTGATAGCGGGCTCCGTGTTCTGCCATACCATGACTGATGTGTATGATGGCTTTTGCTGCTTCTACTGGCTCCCAGTGGTATACGGGGATGCTGTGCTTATCTGTGTGGTTTTCCAGGAAAAATGCAGGTTTTGGATACGGCATATGGCTGTCCTTAAAGTCCTCAGCTTTAGAGCTTCACTGGTACATTCGATTTAATTTTTATATGAGTTAAACCAACCGTCACACATAATAAATCCAGGCGGTTGTGATGTACTCTTTAGAACAAACAAAAATATTAAAAGAACTTTCGTTCTATATTACTTTCCTTACCAGAGCTGTTTCTGCGAAAGCTGCACCAGTGTTTTGCGAATTGCTCATTGGTAGCATGCTCTCCGGTGAGGGGTTCCTGACTCAGGCTCTGCTTGCCATCCAGTACGATAAAGTCTGGAGCAGCTATCATCATTGGGTTGCCTTCGGGTGCTGGCGTTGGCGAAATCTTGCTCATCAACTGACACTGTTAGTCAGTTCCAAAGCACCTGAAGAGGAACCGGTTCCCGTTATTCTCGATGACCTGATCCTTGAGCGTTGTTCAGAGAACGCGCCTGCCTGTCGCATCCACCGACAGCACAGCCAGAAAAAGAACCGTGC
>OODV01000323.1 GCA_900299555.1 uncultured Endozoicomonas sp. | reverse complement strand
GCTGCGAGGCCTGGAACAATCTATGCGGCGAAGCTGGACGTCTATTCAGTTTATGCTCTCGCCAGTGGGCAGTTATACAGTAGTTAGAAAAGGCAATTGGTATAACTCCCCGTGGTAGCATTGTTGTTCCTACTCTATTTTTCTGCAGCCATTGCTCTATTAAGAAATGCGTTAAAGTTTGGGCTTAGTGTTTATTTCATTGCTTTCTGTTTATCCCTCTACTGGTTTCACTTTCACGCCACATCGGCATTACGAATTCTTTTATAACTGCTCTGGAAGATTCATAACCATGAATCTACAAACCCATGATCGGTTTCTGTCTCTGCGTTATCTGAATGCATTTGGATTATTGGCACTGGAAACGGTTCTGATATACGCACTTTATGACCAGTTGTTTAAGCATGATTTACCGTGTCCATTGTGTTTGCTTCAGCGTGTTGGGTTTGCTGCCTGTATGATCGCCTTGTTGCTGAATGTCTCATACGGGCCCAAGCCATGGCACTATGGCTTATTACTGCTTTCGGGTGCTTTTGGTGCGGCTGTTGCCCTGAGGCAGATTAGCCTCCATGTTATTCCCGGAACACCACCTTACGGGGAAGATTTTTTTGGCATGCACTTCTACACGTGGGCTTTTGTCTCTTTTGTCAGCATAATTCTGTTAACAAGCCTGCTACTGCTTATCCCGAGGAACCTCTGAAAAACGCTCACTAATCCAGTAAAATCCTGATGACTGGATCAGG
>OODV01000299.1 GCA_900299555.1 uncultured Endozoicomonas sp. | reverse complement strand
AAATGCCAGTCTGGCTCATCGAAGCCGTTTAGGTGGGGCGAACCATCCCATTACAGAGGCACAGAGACACAAAGTTCAATAGTACATTTTTCTTTGTGTCTCTGTGCCTTTGTGGTGAAAGTCTTTTAGCTATTTACAGCTGTGCAACGGCTTTGGTAATTCGCTTAACACCTTCTTCCAGCAGTGACCGACTGCAGCCAAAGTTCAGTCTCAGGTAATTTTCATCACCAAACTGTTTTCCCGGCGAGAGGCCTACACCGGCCTGTTCAAAGAACAGGTGTGGGTCTTCCAGTCCCAGTTCGCTGACATCAATCCAGGCCAGATAGGTTGCCTGAAGTGGTTCCATGGAAAGGCCCGGGATGTTATTAATGGCTTCCAACAGATAATCATGGTTACTACGCAGGCAATCCAGTAATGACTGCCGCCAGGGTTCACCATGACGATAGGCCGCTTTTGCTGCAGTGTAACCAATCAGAGTGCTGTCCGTTGACGGTACAATTCCGGTACGAACCCGGTTGAACTGATGGCGTAACTGATTATTGGGAATAATGGCAAATGCACAGCCGAAACCGGCCAGGTTGAAGGTTTTGGACGGTGACATCAGGGTGACTGAGTTGTCTCTGGCAAATTCGCTGATGGAGGCATAGGGAATATGTTCGGCATGGCGATCAAGAATCAGGTCGCAATGCACTTCATCTGAGCAGACGACAAGGCCATGCTTTTTACAGAGCTGCTCAAGCTTTTCCAGCTCTGCCCGGGTAAATACCCTGCCATTCGGATTCTGAGGGTTGCACAGCATCAGCAGCTTAGTGCTGGGCGTGATTTTCTGCTCCAGGCTTTCGAGATCAAGAACCCATTGATCGTTTTGCTTAATCCATTCGACACCAATAAGCTCACGTCCTGCGAGCTTTGGAGCCATCAGAAATGGGTAATAGACAGGAACAGGGGAGATAACGCCCTCTCTTTTCCCCGCATAAGCACGAACACAGACATTCAGCGCGGATACCAGGCCCGGTGTCCAGACGATCCACTCCGGCTCAATATCCCAGTGATAAAGGTTGCGACAGCGCTCAACGACAAGCTGTTCCAGCTCACTGTCGGGCTCGGTGTAACCAAAAACCCCATGATCAATACGCTGGTGGAGCGCTTCGATAATCTCTGGAGCTGACTGAAAATCCATATCCGCTACCCACATGGGAAGAACTTCTTTACTGAAGCGTTCCCACTTAACACTGGAGGTATTGGTTCGATCAACCAATTTATCGAAATCGATGCTCACTGCTTTATCCATTGTCTGTATTTTTGGCATTTTATTAATGTTTAATTCTTAATTAGCTTTTGGAGTGTGTTTTGAACTATCGCATTTTACTCCGGTCTGACATTTGGTCATATAAAGTTAACATGGAAGGGGCAGGATGATACCTAACTTTATTTCCAGCCATATTCTGTCAATGTGGCCACTTTGTGAAAAAGAAACCAGAAGTGGAATAGCTGAGCAAGAAAATTTTACTCAGCACCCTCCATCAGAATTGCCACCGGATCAGATTACTTTTTGGAAAGGTCATACTCAGCTTTACTCTCGACAATGCGCCAATATGGCTGAGTTTATTCATACCTATATCCATCCATATGGTCTGCATACTGATGGGTCTCCGATGTCAGATCGGGAGCAGCAGAAAGAGATAGAGTTTGCAACGTTGGTGGACTCTATTATGAGGGGGAGGCGTTACAACTCTTCGACAATGCCTGAAAGAAGAGTGACGCCCTTTAGACTGAACGGCTTTAAATCTATCTTGGCTGCACTTTTGTATATTCTTTCAGGTATGGGTGCGATGGCGTTTCCTGTATACAGAAAGGTCAGTAGTTGTGAGTTTACTGATAACAGCCAGGACATAGCGTTCTGTCAGCAATTAAGGTTCGAAAGCGAGAAACCGAAGGGAATTCTCTGTTCATATGCCGGTAATTGTCTCATGAGGCAATATCCTGACTCATCATTTACTGTCAAATCTTCTCATTCAGTCTGTAAGTCCATTTCGGATCGACATCCAATGATCAATGAATTTGATAGAATCAATAAATCGTTTCGAGATGAACTCTCTGCAACAATCGACTATCCCCTTCAGGAGAAGATCATTCAAGACTACCAGTCAATGAGTCTGGAGTATAAAAATCAGAACGACTCAAACGTTGCCCTAATTCTATCTGGTGGAACCCGGGCAACAGCTCAGCTGACCAAAGAGAATCACCTCGCTTACGCCAGGCTTCGCGGTATCAAATACCGATTTGTATATCCATTTGAATTCCAGGAAGAATTGGGCGCAAAGCAGTTGTACTGGATGAAAGTATTCGCCCTTAAAAATGCCCTAGAGTGTGAGGAGGTATCTGCCGGTCAATGGGTCGTATGGCTTGATGATGATATTGTCATAAATGACTTTACCAGTACTTCTGGAATGCTTGACAAGTATATCGAACAGTTTGGAGAAGCCGATATGCTTGTCGCCGGAGATAATAGCTGGGCCATACTTAATACAGGGATAATATTGGTTAAAAAGACTGAGAAAATACGGTCATTTTTACATATGTGGGCGTTATACAGTAATGACCGGGTTAAGGGGTATCAACCACAAAAAGATACGTTGCATGAGCAGGATGCATTGAAACACCTTATTAAGCGTGATTCTTATTTTAGAGAAATTAACGAAGATATGAACTTGGTCAGGATAGTTCCGAACAGAGTCAGGACAAAGGGTCTTAATCTCAATACCTACAAAAGGGAGGAGTTTGTTAAGCAACAGCGTTGGTATGATCATAGTACGAAAATTCAAGGCTGTGATGAAGAGCAACAACAGGGCTATGAGGATGGAGACAGTTTTATTCATCATGGCACGAAGCTATTCCGAACCCAACTCATTGTGGAGTCATTGCAACAGGCTCTAGATAGTTATAAACATCACAAGGAAATATCACAGTAATAGTACTATCCATGTTTTCGATGCTCTACATTATTTAGGTGATGTATCAAAACTATTGATAGTGGTTTCGGGAGATAAACTTCCCGATAACCTTATCATGAACGTCTATTGATCTTGAGAAGCAGATAGTCCTTCTGGCCAACCGTTTCAAGCAAGTTCTCAAGGTCAGATTCTGCCGCTCAAGCCGCTGATTAAAGTACTTTCCAATGATATGTTTATCTTCTGGTAAACAGGATGTATATGTCTGCCAGTCATCTGTGCAGTAAAGACTGACTTTGAAGCGGACCAGACGCTCCAACAGCTTTTTGAGCATCTCTGTGCTTCTGGAGCCGAACGCATGGGCAATAATCTTATTTAACGTGAGTTCGACGCTCAGAAAGCCATAGGTACACCTTTTGTTAGTTGGAGTAGTTCAGACTTAATCTGACATTTCTTTTCAAAAAAAGAAAAGGGTTACCGATTTAG
>OODV01000414.1 GCA_900299555.1 uncultured Endozoicomonas sp. | reverse complement strand
TTACAACAAATGACCACTGCTCATCCATTTCGAAGATAATCTTGACCTGGGCATTTTCGAAGGGGAGTTGTGTTACTGTTGGCGGGTCGAGTTTTTTAAGCGAGCCAGTACAGTCGTTGGACTGATCTCAAGGACACGTCCGATATCTCTGACCCCGGAGCCATTCATGGTCATCTTTATGATCTGCTCATGAGTACCAGGCAGATTGCCGTTATAGCGATACTCAAGTTGGAAGCTCTTATTACAGTCCTTGCATCTATACCGCTGGTGACCCGTCTCAGCTTTCCCGTTCTTAACAACATTGATCGTTTGTTGACAATGGACACAGGCAACTTGAACTACAGCCATAGATGACTCAAAAAGACAGGAATGTATCAGATCAACAGCTCTGACACATCACCGACTAGTCTGGATTCGAGTCTTAATTACCAATCACCGGTAGAATACGAGGCAGCATCATTACTGTAGAGTGGTGTCTATTTTATCGGGGGAAGATCACTTTCTATGCGTCGAACTCATGTACAGTTAGATTTACACTCTCAAATAGCTGGGACTTCCCTGTCTTTCATCGTCGAACTCACGTTAATTTATGATATTTTAATCTGGAGACACTGTAATATAAAGCGTGTCACGGTATGTATTAGCTGGCATAGAGCGAGCCTTTGGTACATCGAATATAAGAACCGTATTATCACCATAAATGCAATTCATGCTACCACTTCCCTTAAAACCTCTGTTTGCAATATTTGGATATAAAGCCACCACTCTGTTAGCTTGTTTTAATTGAACAAGGTAGTTCACGCAACTATCGAAAGGCAGCAGTCCACAATCTTTTGACTCTGAAGCACTTCTCAACCTAAATTGACCATCGAAGTCATTTTCACCATGCGCTTGAATCTGTATAGTCCCATTACTGTTTCGATAGATACAAACAGATTGCTCGCTATGGTAATGGGGCGTGTGAAGTTCAACGTTATCTAGATGATTGATACGCACAAGGTCTGGCACCGAAAGCCGAATAGAGAGATTCACCGAGTTAGTTAGCCCACCTATAGCTTTTTCCGGTAACAACGATGTTTTTATTGCCTGATATACCTTGAGCTTAAGGTTGCCAATATAAACTCCTGCCTTAAGAAGGCCTGTTTCTTCAAGAGCATGACGACTTACTTTAGCTTGAACTCTGACACTTAAACACTTTAAGCATTTTTGGTTTGGATGTTGGTCATCACCTACAAAAAGTCCAGAACCGAAGAATGGACATGAACTTGAAAAATCACAACCTATAGCAGTTGCATTTGGCAAGTGCCTTTCTTTATGTTTATCAACCTGCTGGAACAAAATACTAATTGGTATTTTGTGCTCTCCACTTTCATGGGTTAGCATTAAATCTGTGGAGCCGTCTATTTCACCACTAATATCATAATTAATTGCCCAATAGCAGCTTTCACTATCACATGAGCGAATTTGAAAATCTCGGCTAGAGACTAACTCAAGCGCATTTCTATCCCATGGAATTGTTAAGGGTTTTAGATTTGTACCATTAACCCTTGTACCATTCTCACAAAAACTAATCGCACGATTTCTATCATTTGCGGTACTGTGTCCAGTAGGTTCACAGACTGCACTTCCCACACTCCCAAATAAAGAAATGTTTTCTTGCAAGGGATCGGCTATAGCCAAAACAGACAAAACCTGTAACCATCCAAAGAAAACATATCGGCAATGGCTGTATACACAAGAAATGAACCAATTCGTAAAAATATTATTTATCATTGGCAAATAATATGCCCGACATTAATTATCGCTTTATCGGTAGTATGAGCTTCTAAAGAAATACGACAAGTTTCATCCTGATTTCGTTCTAACTCTAAGTATTGTAGCTTCGATGACACTTCAACTTGAAAAAAACCCGTTTCATCTGTTTCTGCATAACTGCCAGTATTCACAATCCTAGCGTTAGCTACTGGTTCCATATTATGATTCAATACCAAGCCATAAACGACTTTAAGCGAAGTAATTTCATACTCCATCCTAACGACATTGCCCGGATAGAGGGTCACTTCACGCATATTTTCTGACAACTTGTAAAAACCTGAATCACCTCCACGCAATTGAACACTGTATGTCGCGTATGGTCTTAGTGGAATAATGGAGTCCCTTCCGCCTATAGCATTACCAACAACCTGACCATTTACAATCACATCAAATCTGGCAGTACCGGGAACGCCTAATATTGCAATAATCACAGCACTTTGTGCTCGTTGATCACCACCGACAGAAAAAAAGCTGCCATCGGTTATGAAGCTAGTAAATGCATTTAACGCAAAGCTGGTACTTGACTCAAGATTTTCGTAGTTTACTCGATTTAGGGCTAACCCAAGCCTACCCAGTTGAGAGGAATAATCTCCATCGAGACCAATGATACTTCCGTTCTCGCTATGGTTTATATTAAGTCTTGTGGACAAATTCCCAGATAAAATTCCTGTATCATGCCATCGTGCGTTTGCTTGCCACGCCATTGATTGTTTTTTCTCAGTAATATTACCTTGGTGCTGCTCATATTGCGGAGCAAAACCAATGCTCAAATTAGAAACATCCCAACTCCAATTAGCACTCAATAAAGTGACTTTCTCTTTTCCGGTCACACTAAAATCCAAGCGCATATCAATATCAGATTGAGAGCCACGGAATATCATTCGGTTATAACTAAACGTATTATAATTGACCTTGCCATTCCGTTCGTCATCACGGTATGACAACCTGAAAGAAGCACTACCTCCAAAGAGTTGAGTACTAAAACCAATATTCACATCTTCCCTTGACAGTTCGGACAGTTTACCACCAGCAGAATAGAGACTCGCCTCAAGGCTATTCCTAATTCGATAATAGTCGAGTATAAGAGAATAGTGCTCTTCTCTAAACCCCACTGAAAAACGGACGCCATTGCTCAAGTCACTGTCAAACATTAAGCCACTACTGAATTCAAATTTCCCCTTCATGGTAAACAGTCCCAGCTCCACCAATGATTGTTCCGACATCATAGACAAAGCTATTGTACCAGCCGTAGCATCCCCCAAACGTACGTTAAGACTTCCCCTGGCCAACAAGGGGCCTCCAACTGGCGGAATTGTTCGATCAGAGAGCAAATCAGCTATACGGCCTACCTCAACGGAGAACCAAGGCTCTCCCGCTGGGGGAAGCTGTGCTTGACGAGCAAAAAAACGAGACATTTCTTTAATGAGTAGGCCGTTGTCGCCAAAAATCCTGATCGTCACATTATAGGCACCAAAAGGAAACGACGAGGTATCTAACAAATGATTGCCAGAGTCGAGCAGTGTTGAGTAGAGCAAATGATTATCTTTAAGAACCTCAACCCTTCCATAATAGGGTAGAAAAACCTCCATAGCAGTACCCTGAGTTAAACTTTGATCAAGCCGGGTGCTATCAGAACAGGCAAAGCGAGCCCCCCATAGACTTCTATCACTGGTAAACCTAAATACACCCTGCGTATTTACAAGTCCTGCTTGATAGGTATAACCCTCGAACTCTCGCTGAAACAAAAACGAGTTAATAGCAAACGAGGCTCTTTCAGTAAGGCTCCATCCAGCTTCTAGGCTATTTTCCTGAAACCCTAGCTGGGTAATCCCAAATATGCTGTAGTCACTTACACTGGTTACCACCCCTGAAGCAACTGCACCCAAATTCTGGATAAAAGACACTCCTCCCTCTGCGGGTGGCAAGTACTTGCGATATTCGGTAGAGTTTACTTGACGATAGGCAGAGTTCACAAAAATATCGACCCTGAATCGGCTTTCATCAAAGATAATTCCGACTACGTCAGGTTCCAAAAAACCACAAGACGACTGACCTTTATAAAGACATATACGATCAGCGTTATTATTTAGCTCCTTGCTAAGCGACTCAGCAATAATATCTTTATCATTCAGATCGAAAAGAGAATCCACTATTTTGTCGAAGTTAGGAAACCGCAGACTATCCGGAGTATAGACAACCTGATGCATACCAAGAAACCTCTCCCCATAATAAACATCTAAAAAAGCTTTCATCGGCTTATTCAGATTTTCGAAACCTTCTGGGATAGAAGTGACGGTATCAGCAGAAACAATAGCAAATGATAGTTCCCAAAGAAAATATAGGAATAATGATAAGCAGTCTCGCTGTTGTTGAACAGAACTGAAGTACCTAGACAGATTCTAGCCCTTATTCACTTATAAAAAAATGCCGCCATTACCAGTATTTACATTCATAATGGCAGCTGAGTATTTGTAATCCTTAGGAATGCCTCTGACTCAATCAGCAGACACCATCAAGGTCAAAGTATCTTCGTAGCTATCTGGGGTAGCACCTATAACATCACTGGTATTAGCTACTACCCACATACGGGCGTTTTTAGCCCCTTTGCAATTAATTATAGCCTCTTTATTATCACCCCCAAAATTGGCACTCGAACCACTAGGGTTATAACCCTGCCCCCATGCTGCATGAGCAGCACTGAATGGTATCGCTTGAGAAACCCCTAGAGTGCCAGTGGCATAAACATTATAGCCAATCAAATCGGAGTTATTCCCTTGGTTACTTTTTAATTTAAATTCACCTGATTTTTCATCTCCGGCATTAGCACTCGAAACGGACATTGAATACTTGTAACTATTACCCTCATATTTATTGGTATAAACACAGTAATCAATAGCCCCGGAAACATCTGTTAATGTGCCATCAGCTGCTGCCGATGCATCCCAAGGTAAGTCAATATCTGATAACCCTGAAATTTTTACTAGATGACCAGTTCTTAGTGAAACACCTACTTGCCCCGTTGAAGTACTGTCCAACTCCCCATCCTTTGCCGCCATAGAATAGGGGGATTGGAGCATACTGCTTGAAAGGGCAATCATCATCAGGATACGTATTTTACTATCAATGCCCATCTGCTTAATATTCATAATGCTACCTTCTGAAATAAAAATGGTACGAGAAACACGACCCGTCCCGAACATCTGGAGTTTTTTGCCAATTCGCCTTGGTGGAAAAAAAACCGGTGCGGACTGC
>OODV01000298.1 GCA_900299555.1 uncultured Endozoicomonas sp. | reverse complement strand
GGGAAAGAGATCTGGAAGGAAAAGTTCATAGCCTGAATTTGACCTGACAGACACCCTCTTGAAAATCGGTAACTGTCAGGTCAGGTCTGAACTTCTACATTTCAGGTTTTATTTATGGCAAGTTTTACTCCTGATCTATAAGCTTGAATATACTTCAGCTATACCTCTGAGTCAGGCCAATTCTATTCGATAAAGCACTGATTAGTGTCTGGAGTTATTATATTATAGCCATTCGCTAATAATGTTGGATAGGCTTTGTTTGTTAAAAGGCTTGGCGATATGATCATTCATTCCTGATTGTCTGCAACGTTCCTTATACTCTTCCAGCGTATTGGCGGTCAGGGCAATGATCGGTGTTTTTTTAGTAGCCGGTATTGCTCTGAGATTTTTTGTTGCAGTGTAGCCATCCATTAATGGCATGTTGCAGTCCATCAGGATCAGGTCAAATTTCTCTTCAGCGCAGAGTGTCAGGCATTCCTGACCGTTGTGGGCAAGCTCTACGTCGTGTCCCAGTTGTTCAAGCATACCCTCTGTAACCAACCGGTTGATGGCATTATCTTCAACCACCAGAATTCTTTTTTTCCTGCGTTCGCCTTGGTGGGTGTGCGGACTTTTTTCCCAATGAGGCTTATGATGCATTTTTGTGGCAGATAGTTTGCCAGGATCCTTGATACCAATAACTGCAGCGCACTTTTGGTATAGCTTTTGTTGTGTGACAGGGAGAGCGAGCCAGACCAGGTTGTCTGGCATTCCCTGCGGTTGTTCAAAGCTGATAAAAATGGTTTTACGGTCTGGGTGATGTCTGGCCATGTTAATCGCCAGCGCTTTTTGATCGGTAATAACCAATGAGGCTGTCTTGTGTGAACCTGAATGGTAGTTAAAGTCCAGATCAGGGGCATACTGGTCAATGATACGGCAGGGTACATTCCAGTGGCTGAGCATTCTGTAACATATTTGCTGTGTTGACTCTTTGCAGGCTAGTACGATCGGGTGACTCATTAGTGGCCTGATGGTCTCGGTATTCGCGTTTTCAGGCTTAATCAGGGGGAGCCTTATTGAAAATGTGCTGCCATGCCCTTCACGGGAAATAACCTGAATTGAACCATTCATTGCTGTGACCAGCTCTTTAGTCAGTGCCAGTCCCATGCCTGAGCCACCGTAGCTCTGATAAATTTCATTATTGGCTTGTGTGAAAGGCGTGAAGATTGCGTCAAGTGCTTCCCGGGGAATGCCGATCCCGGTGTCGGTAATGTTAATGATGACTTCAAGATTGTCTTCATCCAGGGATTTTGATTCCAGTGAAAGGCTTATTTCGCCTTTGTGGGTAAACTTGATGGCGTTACCAAGAAGGTTATTGATGACTTGGCTGATGCGGGTAGGGTCGCCAAGGAGTTTTGCAGGCATTGTGGGGTCAATGTCGCAGGTTAGCGGGATGTCTTTGTCATAGGTCTTCTGGCTCATCATCACCACAGACTCTTCGATGATCTCGCGCAGATCAAAAGGCGACTGTTCTATGGCTGCTTTGCCTGATTCGAGCCTGGCCAGATCCAGCATGTTATTCAGCAGTTTGACCAGTCGAACGCCTGATTGATGGGCAAGGTCGAGCCGGGCGTATTGTTTTTCGGACAGCTCTTCATTAATGGTTAACTCCAGCATCCCCAGAATACCATTGAGTGGCGTTCTGATTTCATGACTCAGACTTGAAAGCTGATCTCCTCGCAGTTGGGCAGAGTGAAGTGCTTTCTGTCGCGCTATCTCAAGCTCTTTGTTTGCTTTGAACAGGGCGTTATTATTTTCCTGTAGCTCTTGAGTTCTCTCGGCGATACGGTTCTCAAGATCCTGCGTATGCTTTCTCAGTTCATTTTCAGCAAGGCTTCTATGGTAGAGCTGCTTTTCAATATCATCCTGAAACTCATTGAACGCCCTGGTAAGTAACCCGATTTCATCCTGTTGATGTCTTTTAGAGACTGATAATGAATGGTGTGTTATCCCTTTTCGAACGTGTTTGACATGACGCGTCAGTTTTAACAACGGCTTGGTAAGCATCAAATAAAACATGCTTTGGAGGGCCAGTGCCAGCAGCAGGGTTCGTATGACTCCAAATACAAGGGTTAAGATGGATCGGTCCAGAAACTCCTGACCGGAAGGGCGGGTGTCTGCAATAATGGATAGTGTGCCAAGATCTTCTTCAAGATCATAAGGAACTGATAGTGGTTGACGGTAGGTTCGGGTGGTGCCGAAAAAAAGATCCGTAAACTGACTCTGGTTTTCTGGCTGCTCATTGCTGCCTGCTTTGGCCAGTAATTGTTTGTCGGAATCGGTAATGATGGCACTGAGAATCAGTGGTGATTCAATCAGGCCGTTAACCAGCTCTATAGCCAGCTCTTCATCCAGATTATAGGCAATACGAGAGGCGGGCGCTTTGCTGATATCCAGGTAGGCCTCAATAGCATTGTCGATACTTTTATCCTGGGTTTTATAGTCATGGGTAACCTGAAAGGCACTGAAAACCAGCCCCAGTATAAAAGCGACGCTAACTGTGTATCTGACCTGCTTGTACGAGAGCCTGTCCCTGAGTCTCATTGTTTTGCCTATCCCGGGCGGTGATCAGTAACCCATCTAATATTGAATAAGCCTGTTTTTCAAGGGAAACGACCCATACCCAAAGAAAGGTTGACTCTATAAAAAATGGCTATTAGTATACGCATCCGGTGCAGCAATGCACGAAGGTCTGCGTCCCCTTCGTCTAGTGGCCTAGGACACCGCCCTTTCACGGCGGTAACAGGGGTTCGAGTCCCCTAGGGGACGCCATTTTTTCTCCATGAAACCCTCATATCAGTCTACCTCATCTTCTGAATAATAGTCTGGCGGCTTATTGTCTGACTCATGCCCAAACCTCTGAATTTCTTTCATATCTTCCGGTTCATCATCGTATTCGACGATATCGTCAACTGAGTGATCAGCAGACTCAGAGTTCAGCGTTGAGGGCTGTTCTTCGAATTCTTCCAATACTTCAGTATCAGGGAAAGTAGGGGCGGCCTCGATATAGGGTGACAAGCCCACAAAAAACATCAATACGACGGCTATTGTGGCACCCAGCTTTTCCAGAAAAGACGTCAGAACAGACATTTCCAAACTCCAGATACAGTTTTCCTGGCAAGAGGATCAGTGATAAATGACAGGAATATAAAGGTATAAGACGTAGTGCTAAGGGCCTGTTGACGTTTTGTTGCGGGGCTCGGTGTTTCAGAAAAGCGTCATATGCGCGAAAGGCTTGTGCAGCGCGTAGTTATTCTACGTCAAGCAAGTCTGACAAAGCAGATGGCGCTTTTCTGAGCCAGACTACGCGTCCCGCCCGAAGGGCGTATCAGGGCACCCCTATGCCTTCGTTGCGGCATTTTGAAAGGCAGCTAGCCTTCCTGCAATGCCGCGCCTCGTCAGTAGGAGCGCCCTGATACGCTCAGCGTGCAACGAAACGTCAACAGGCCCTAAGATAGCAGAGTCTGGAAGTCCTCAGTGGAAAACAGAGAAGCAGCTTGCTAAAAGTGGGTCCTGCACTGGCCGTTTTGAACGGATCTGACAGTCGGCCCATCAATAGGATTATCTTTTTTCGTTGTGTAATGGGCTTTTTGGGCGTGTTTCTGGCAGCTCAACTATCTTATCTGTCACCTGATTTTAAACGTTGTAGAGAGGCGAGAAATGAAACAGCGCATGGCGTGTTTGCTTCTGGTGTCTGCTCCAGTGTTTTCAGATGTTTTAAATCCCCAGCGTTTTCTGAATGAAGTTGAGTCCGAAGTACAAAGTGCAGTAAAACCAGCGCTTGAGATGGTTAATGTGCCGATACAGAGTCCTTTATGGCTGGTTGGCTGTTAGGTTGATAAAGAACAGGCTCACTCATTCCTTAAGGTGGTTCCTGATGGCTTTTATTATTAAGCCTGGTCTGAAGTCAGTGTAAGTTAGTTTCAAATGCGTGATGCGTCCGGTGTATACCCATGGTTTCAGAATACATTCTCAAACCCTGCTTATAGTCGGTATACATTGAACGGAACCAGAAAAGGCGACACATACGGTGGTGTGTTCACTGACATTAACTTCAGCCAGGTAGAATATAAGGGCGTTATTGATGTGAGTGGATTTCTTAATGGTTTTCTGGCGGTATTGAGTGTGAGCCTGATTAGCAGCACCTATAAGCGGTCGGATGATGTCAGCTGTAATGTAGAAAGCACTGATCAGGTGAACCTGGTTTATTAGTTGTTATAAAAAATACCTCTACTCAATCGTTGAGTCAGCTTTTGGGCGAATCTCATATAAATGAGGTGTGATGTGTATAGAAACATAACACTGGCCTTACTTGTTTTCAGTGTCGTAAGTTTTGCTGATGATTTTCAGTGTGGTGCTCTTTTTGAAATAGGGGGGGTGGCTGTTGGTCAAGCATCAGATCTTGAAGGGCTGACTGGCGTTACAGTGCTTCGCTTTGATAGCGGTGTGACGGCAGGGGTCAGGGCAAAAACATGAACATATTTTGACCATTCTGGCGTATTTATAGCCCTACTGCCCCCCTTGAATGATGCAAAATCGTACAGGCTTGCGTACAAAACCGGTTTTTGGATATGAGCAGGAGGGAGTGTCACCAATTAACGTCGTCAATCGCTTGATTTTGGTTAATATTTAGACAAAGCAAAGCATGAATGAGAACAAACCCTGCCTGATCAGCTGTACAAAAAATGTTCATGTTTTTGCCCTGCGGCAGGGGTTGATGTGCGTGGTGCAGCTCCCGGAACTAGAGAGACAGAATTGTTACGTCCAGAGAATTTAGCTAATAAGGTACACGCAATAGTTCTCTCCGGTGGGAGTGCGTTGGGTCTTGAAAGCATGAATGGAGTCAGTCGTTATCTGGAGGAGCGCGGTATTGGTTTTCCGACAAGCTTTGCTACGATCCCGATTGTAACCGGTGCGGTGTTATTTGATCAGTCGGTGGGGGATGCTTCTGCTCGACCCGGTGAACAAATGGGTTATGACGCTGCGAGGTTGGCCCGGGATCAGGGAATGGAGGAGGGGAATGTTGGTGCCGGTACGGGAGCTTCTATTGGCAAAATTGCAGGGTTTGATCGAGCCACAAAAAGTGGAATAGGTTGCTATTCCATTAAGCTGAAAAGTGGATTAGTAGTTGGTGCCATTGTGGCTGTGAATGCCTGGGGGGATGTTGTAAATGGCCAAAAACTCTTGGCTGGCACAAGGAGTGAAGATGGCAAACAGTTTGTTTCAGGTATGAATATTCTAATGAATGAGGAAGCAGTTCAAGTATTACCTGGGACAAACACAACCATTGGTGTGGTGGTAACTAATGCAAGACTGACAAAAGCCCAGGCCTTAAAGGTTGCTCAAATGGGACATGATGGTTTATCGCGCGCTATTCGCCCCGTCCACTCTATGTACGATGGAGATGCCCTTTTCAGTGCCGCAACTGGTGATGTTGATACTGATGTGAATATATTGGGAGTTTTGGGGGCAGAGGTCGTCGAAAAGGCTATACACCGTGCAGTCTATACAGCAAAGTCAGCTGGTGGATTGCCAGCGATAGCAGATATCCAGCCTTAAAAAAGCATCGCATAGTTCCAATTTTTGACTACGAACTCATGTTTATATGGAGTTCGTGGCACTTTGCGTGGTAGACAGCTTCTTTTCATCATTATATAACAGCACTTTAATTATCCTATGACCAGAATAATCAGGGGTAAGCATGAAGCTTTCTGCCTTTGGCGAAAAATTTACCAGCCACTCCGGCATCCTTTCGTTAATGGATGATCTGGGCAATGCCCTCGCCGATGGCAAAGATATGATTATGATGGGCGGTGGTAACCCAGCCCATATCCCCGAAGTAGAAGAAGTATTCAGACAGCGGCTGCGAAAAATAACCGAAAGCCAGGTGGAGTTTACCCGGCTGGTGGGTACCTATGATCCTCCCCAGGGAGAAAAAGACTTTGTTCGAGAAATGGCTGCTTTTCTTAACCGCCAGTTTGGGTGGAAGCTGACAGAAAGAAATGTCGCGCTAACCAATGGCAGCCAGGCCGCATTTTTTATGCTGTTTAATATGTTTGCTGGAAACTATGGTGACGGCAGTCATAAGCGAATCCAGTTACCACTGGCGCCAGAATATATCGGTTATACAGATGCTGGGTTGAGCGATAATTTTTTTGCAGCCAACAAACCGGAAATTGACCATCTGGATCAGCACATTTTTAAATACCGTGTTGATTTTCAGGAACTGGTCATTGATAAGAGCATTGGTGCGCTGTGTGTTTCCCGCCCTACCAACCCTACCGGGAATGTTTTGACGGATCAGGAAATTGAACGTCTGGACAGTCTTGCCCTTCAGCATGATATTCCCATGATTGTTGATGGCGCCTACGGTACGCCGTTTCCAAAGTTGATCTTTACGGAAGCGACACCACGCTGGAATGAACATACGATTCTCTGTCTGAGTCTTTCAAAACTGGGTCTTCCCGCAGTCAGGACCGGTATTGTTATTGCTAATGAGCAGGTTATCAGGGCGCTGTCTGGTATTAACGCCATTATGAATCTTGCCCCAAACAGTACTGGCAGTTTGCTGGCGCTCGACATGATACGCGATGACAGTATTAACCCTCTTTGTGAAAATGTTATTCGCCCTTACTACCAGGAAAAAGCCGAGTTTGCCGTGAATTGCCTCAAGAAGAAGTTGGGTGATATTCCCTGGCATGTCCATAAGCCGGAAGGGGCGATGTTTTTATGGCTGTGGTTTGAAGGGTTGCCTATTTCCAGTCTTGAGCTTTATGAACGACTAAAGGCAAGAAATGTTCTGGTCGTTTCCGGACATTACTTCTTCCCGGGTATAGACGATGACTGGCCTCATAAGCATGAGTGTCTCCGGTTGACCTATACCCGTGATCATCAAGACGTTGAAAAGGGGCTTGCTATTCTGGCCGACGAGGTTACAAGCCTGTATCGATGATAAGTTCAATAGCCCTCCCTTTTTTTAAGAGGGGAGGCTGATGTATGTTAAAATAAAAAGCTGTCTGTATTTAATAATCCAGAGGGTGGTGGTTTATGAGCTTCAGGGTTACTTGATGATGCGTTTGAGCTGAGAAATAATGATTCATAGCTCAAACTTTGAGCTTCGAGCTCTTCTCTAAGTTTATCCCAGCTGAAGGTTCTTTCTAGAGGTTCAAAAATATTTCCCATTCTTATTTCAATAATTTTATGTATGTTGGCAGGCATTCTGGTGGGGTGTGTCATTTTGCTTTTTTTCTCGGGAGGAGTGGTGTCTGATTCGAAAGGCTGAATACTCTTTAAAAATATTTTGTTATCATCTAATTGCTTGTATTTATAGATGAATAAGTTTTTTTTATCGTCGAACATTGTTCTATATTTTGATATTAAATAATTGAATAGAAGGTCGGTCCTTAATTCTTTTAACAGTCTTTCAAAACAGTTGAAGTCATCTGTTCCTTTGTTTATATCGTTGGCTAATAGATAAGTGGCTCGGAAACCAATCTCTTCATAGTATATCTGAAGCATGATTCCAGTTTTATTATGAATATCTGAAAATTTAGGGCAAGCAAAATTTGCCTTAAAATCACACTGTGCGTGCTTGAACCCTTTTCTCTCGACCTCATACAGAATCCATTCAGTTAGCTTTTTCTGGTTTGCTTCTAAAAAGTGAGACGGAGAATGGTGTATCAATACGCTCAAAGGGTATGGACAGCCTGGGTGTTCCGTCTTTATTCTTTTTTCGGTTCCTTTGGCAAAACACAGTTGATTAACACAGAGTTGATGCTGGCGTCCGGTTACTGCGCGAGAACTTTGGTAGGTTGTAATTTTTTGTGGCTTTATAATTTTCCTGCAAATAGGGCAGCCTGCTTGATCTTTATCCTGAAGCTTTTTCATGTATTGTTCGAAGCATGAATCGTGATAAAAGTGTTCGCAGTTAAGTCGCTTTATTTTTTTTTCCTTAACTCTTGTAAATGGATCTAAGCATATTGAACAATCATCATCTGTTCTGTCAGATAGAAATCTTTTGTTTGGGTTCATTATTATTAGTTTATGGCTTGAAAAATTAGTGTTTGGGGATGCTTCAGCGGGGTGGCTGAGAGGTAATTTGTTTTCAGAGTAGTGTATTGTGTTTGATTCTAGAGGTCTTGATTGTGTAGGGTTCATACTTTCTTTATAACGAATGATTGATTTAATGGAAAATGTATCTGGCTATAGTCTTTAAACAGTAGAAGTCTACGGATTTTCTTAAAAATTAATGCGGGCAGGTTTATAATACGGCAATTTTTTCCATGTTGTTCTGTTGTGTTTAAATATGCTGGCCTGTGGTCTTAGGGATTTCCATGACATAATAGCTTACAAATAGACGCTTTCAGGTAAAATCATGAAGCTGAATTGTGATATGGGGGAGAGCTTTGGCCCCTGGCAAATGGGAAATGACGAAGCGGTCATGCCATGGATCGATATGGCCAACATTGCCTGCGGTTTTCATGCCTCTGACCCTGATATCATGAGTGACACTGTGAAGCAGGCGGTTGGCTGTGGTGTCTCTATTGGTGCTCACCCTGGGTACAACGACAAGACAGGGTTTGGTCGCCGGCCTATTTCCCACATTCTTGAAAGCATCACAAATCTGGTGGCTTACCAAGTTGGTGCACTGGATGCTATCTGTCAGCAGCATGGTACTCGTGTAAAGTACATTAAGCCTCATGGCGCTCTTTATCATGAGATGATGAATAATCCTGACGTCTTTGAAGCGATTGTTGTTGTGGCAGCAAAGATGGATTTCAAGCCTGCGGTCATGATTCAGGCTATGGGAAATAATGAACAACACCAAAAGACGGCTGATCACTATTTGGTTCCAGTGATTTATGAAGCCTATGCCGACAGGGCTTATGATGACAGTGGTCTGCTGGTATCAAGGTCAGAGCATGGAGCGGTTCATCAGTGCTCAGCCATGATTCTTCAGCAGGTCGAGGACTTGCTCTCAGGGGAAATTAAAACCGCTCAGGGCAATCGACTCAAATTGAAAGCGGATACCCTATGTGTTCATGGCGATAACCCTGATTCCATCGCGTTGATCAAGAAGGTTCACCAGTTGTTAAGGACAACAGATTCTAATTCATGATTGATATCCAGCCTGTCTCAGAAATCGGATTGATCATCCAGCTGGGGGATCATATTGATACTAGGCTGGCTGTTAAGATAGGAAAGGTGGCAGATCAAATTAGAAAGAACTTTGCATCAGAATTGATTGAAGTTATTCCTTCCTATACGACGATCTACATCCAGTACCATCCTCTGAAAACTGACTTCATTGAGTTAAAAAATAGGCTTCAGGGTATTGTTGATTCCTTTTTTGTATACGGTGATGAAGGTGATAGCTCCCAGAAGGAGGGTAGGGTAATCACCTTGCCCGTTTATTACAGTTTGGAGACTGGACCGGATTTACCTGAGGTTGCTCGCCTTCATAACTGTACAGTAGATGAAGTTGTCCATATTCACAGTCAATCGACTTATGTTGTCTGTGCTATTGGTTTCAGCCCTGGCTTTGCCTTTCTTGGCGCTGTTGATCCATCTATTGCAATGCCAAGAAAAGCTGAGCCAAGAAAGATGCTGCCTGCCGGGAGTTTAGGAATAGCTGATCGACAGACAGCGATATATCCTTCCAGCACGCCCGGAGGTTGGCAGATTATTGGTAACTGCCCAATTTCTCTTGTTGATTTTGATAAGATACCTATGTCGCCTTTTTCTGTCGGTCTTTCTGTTAAATTCCAACCCATATCACGGGATGAGTTCTTTGAGCTTGGAGGCACTGTGTGGTCGCACTGGAAGTGATTGATCCAGGAATGCTGGTGCAGCTTCAGGACCTTGGTCGAGAGGGAATGGGTTATCAGGGCTTGGCTCAAGGAGGTCCGATGGACCTTCATGCCTATTGCTGGGCAAATTATCTTTTGGGAAACAGTATGTCTTGTTCCCAGTTGGAGATAACGGGAGGACAGGCAAAATTTCTAGCACATCAAGCCGTAACGCTGGTTGTAACGGGGGCAGATCTGGGTGCCAGAGTCAACAACCAGCCTGTTGATGGTTGGAAAACCATTCACCTCAATGAAGGAGATATTCTTTCGTTTCTGTTCCCACGAAAAGGCCTTAGAGCTTATCTGGCTATTCCCGGTGGTTTTTTTGCACCAGAAGTTTTTGGTAGTGTCGCGACAGTTTCCAGGGATGGTATTGGTGGGCTTGGAACTAACAACAGTGCTGGTTGCCTGATAGGTCGGGGGGATTGTCTTAAGTCGATATCTGATCTGGTTTTCAGGCCAGAAATCAATCGTATGGTTCCAGCTTGTTATATCCCAGAATATGGACTGGAGCTCAGGCTGAATCTCATAGAGTCGTATCAGGCATCAGCTTTTTCAGAAGAAAGTCGTAAACGTTTCTACGGCTCAAACTTTACGCTATCGTCAAACAGTGACCGAATGGGGTATCGATTAGACGGAGCTGTGATTAAACCGCCGTTTAGTGGCGTAATTTCTGAGGGGATAGCATTAGGAGCTGTTCAGGTTCCTGAAAATGGTCAGCCGATTATTCTTATGCGTGACCACCAGACGCTGGGTGGGTATCCCAAGTTTGGCTGTGTTACTCAGTTGGACTTGAATAAGCTGGCGCAGGCAATGCCAGGCACCTCAATACGCTTCCAGTTGGTATCTCTTGAGGCAGCAGGCAAGAGTTTAAAAAGCTTCTATGCCTTCTTTAATCTATAGCCTCCTGTTTTTCTATTGGGTATTGCTGCTTGCAATATAGAAAATCAATTCTAAATTAACTATATCAGCTCAGCATGAGCGGGCATATAGACTACCACCAATGACGCCTGCCATCTTTGTATTACCTCCACTCCCATTCAATGATTTTAATACCTTTGTTCGGTGGTAGTTAGCGTTATTTCCTCAGCTCTTGTTATATAAGAAGAGGAGCTTTCCAATGAAAGTGCTCAGTTTGCGTATTCCTATAGTCTTAGCCGTATTGGCAGGTGTAGCCCCCCTGTCTTCAGCTTTTGCTGTAGGGAGTAACGCTCCAGCACACCTTGAACAGCCTGGCAAGTTGAGATCAATGGTATCTCTTGATCAATTGATCGTGACAACGCGAAATAAGTTTGGAAATAAGGCTTCTGACGTGGTTGTCCATTCAGCAAGGCTGCTGGAAGAGGAGCGGCAGAAGGTGTTTGTCATCGACTTTATTGATGCCAACAACAAGCTGGAACGTGTTGTTTATGATGCCTTCAGTGGAAAGCAGATAGATCATGGTCCAATGCAGACGCCTATGCCTATGGAAGAGATATTGGCAAAGGTCGGCAGCAAGTATCCGGGATCGAATCGAATCAGAACCTGGCTGGAAAGGCAGAATGGAGGAATGGTCTATGTTATCGAACTGGCTGATAAGCAGTTTAAGGTAAAGCGTCGTCAGTTAACCATGGATGCTTATACCGGTCGAGTAATCAAGGATGAAACCTATGATATGAAACCGGATGGCAAGCAGATATCTCTAGAGCAGATTATTAAAAATGCAAGGGAAAAGTACCGTGGAATGGTGGTGCTGAGAACTCGAAGCAGGATGAAAGATAACATTAAAGTTAGAGAAATTGTTTTCCTGGATGACAACCGAATCAGGCATAAAATGGTGGTGAATGCGATAACAGGAGAGGTTATAGAGGACAGAATTGCGCCATTAAGCTGGATTTGAGAATAGCTGTTGAGTTTTTGTGGTATTGGTGAATACTTGGCTTTTGATTGGTGATGTGTAGATCCAGCTGCATACCCACTCTGTAGCTGGCTTCCTATCTTGATTAAGATGGTCAAGTCTTTCAGAGGTTATTGGTACATACTTTTCAGTTTATAATATTGTTTATTTTTACTTTTTCTTTTCATAATAAAAAAAAATGATTCTTCACAGTGCCTATTCTTACTCAAAAGAGTTTATTTAAGTCTATTGTTCCGAAATTTACCTTTTTAACTGGTGGTAGCGTTTGTTTAAACGCTTCTGGTGCTGATTTTCACCATTAAAAATACTTGAGCTTTATGACTAAGCATCGTGATTTCCCGCCAGGTTTATAAAAACAGTGTGATATTTATAAAAAGGATTGATGATGCACCAATCAATAGTGGGTACTTCTTCACAATGTGCCGTATCGCGATTGCAAGACCCTACCTCAGGATCTTGCAGAAGGCTAACAAGGAGTATGTCTACTCCAAGCGTGGGGCGGTACGGTGTTTCAACTCTCCCTCCCAGTTCTGAAACACCAGAGAGGTGCCGTTCTTTTCCTAATTTATCCCCTCAGACTGCTGCCAATGAGCCTTCTTCTGTACGGGCCAGAGAGGTTAGTAAGCGAGAGCCTGAACTAAATATGAAATTGCCAGGTCATGCTCCCGGTGATACCAAAAAAAGTCTAGCTGAGCATTCGACTTCAGGTACTTCGAGCAAGGTCTCTGTGTCTAATAATGATGAATACCATGCTTCTATAGCGCCAGATGGGCGTGCTTCTCTACTGCAATTTTCTGATGGCGCTTCTGGTACCGCTGCAGTGAAAGATGATGCCTCATCAAGTACGACCTTGAAAGATGATATGTTTCAAGAACTATCCGGGCCTGAGGGAGTAGTAGCTTTTGATGAAATGACCGCAGACCCAATGGTTAATGAGCAAGAATTATTCAATGAAAATTATTGGAATGACTTTAATGATGACGAATCTTTCTGTGGTGAATATTTTGAAGAAAATCAGCCTCCAAAAGAAATGGATAAAGCTGTTGACTGTCACCTTCTATTGCCTGAAAAAAAACTAATAACTTCATTTACTCAGACAGGTCAGCAAGACTTTTCTGGTTTGCTTGATGAAATTGGTGAGGTTGACGAGAGTATTGAGTCTGTAGCATCACCTGATGAGTTACTTGAAATAGACTCTCAGGCACAAAAAATGCTTTTATGGAATAAACTCAATCATATCATAAATGACCTTGTTCAGAGAGGGATTCCTGGGTTCAATCATCCGTGTGAAAAGCAAGCTGAATTAGGGACTATATATGAGCTTATTACCAACTCATTAGAGAATAGATTGTCGGGTATTAAGGCATCACCCATTGACGTCTTACGTATAAGGATTGCAGATGAGTTGAGTGTTTTTTTACAATTTATAGATGAAGAAAATGCCCCTGATTCTATTTCTCAATTGGTGAGCTTGTTGAAGTGTAAGGGTGGTTTTAGTGAGTTTGAAAATAAGGTTAGTAAAAATAAAAATCTGAAATTTCTGCATGTGGTTACTGTTTGGGGTAAAAGTTATAATGAAAGTGATGATGTTCATATTAAAAATGGATTGTTGGATTTATTATATCCAGTAATTCAAAGTAATATTAGACAAGCTTCGAGAAATACAAGTATTGGTATTGCTACAGAAGAGTTTAATCAAATTGAAAAACTTATTCTGATCTACTTTCTTACAATAGGGCAGCTTACTGTTGATTTATGCGGGGATTTTGATCCTCGTCTAATTAGTCAAATGAAAAAAGATAACCCTGTTTGGCGAACAAAATGTTCTCGATTGGTAAATACTATTCTGGATAAGCCAGCACAGATAGTAGTGGCCATGCTTTATGTAGTTGCTACAATTGTGCACTCCATCAGTTCTGGTTATATTTCTGATAATTTTCAATTGCAATCTATCATTGCCATAACGATGGCTGTATATTTTGGAGTTTCTATACCTTACGGGTCCGTGAAGAACTCGGTGGAGATATTTCGTACTGGACAGTCTGACCCTACAAGTTCCAAACCTTTGATGTGGCTTAGTATAATATTTAATACACTTAAAGATGCAACATCTCTTGGTGGTAGCGTTCTTGCTCTTTCTGGATTGACGACACCGATCCCCTTGTTACAATCAGCTAACCTGCTTTGTAGCACTATTTTTCCTCTTTTACTTGTATACAGGGCTAAAGAGTCAAATGGTGTTCAATTTGATACCAGCAAACTTAAGCATCTTTCCCCCCTTGTTGTGCTTCCAGGGTTGATCATTGCTGCCCTTGGTATTGGGTTTCCCTATTTTTGTTCAGATATATGTGAGAAATATTTAAGATATCATGGCGGTTCAGGTTTTTTAATGCACACTTTGAGATCAACCTTTAGCAATCTGCTAATTGCTTCTGGTGATATGACTAAAGAGGTTAATCGTGTTGCAGTTTTGTCTTCTATTTCTGCCTCTCTAATGATGACGATTAAAATGTTTATTGATATTGATCGTTGTGAGTCTTCCAAAGTAAAAAAGGAGTTGCAGTCTTTTAAGGGGTATCTGGCTTTCAGGTATGTGGTTACAGTGTTTACCGCTCTGTTTTCTATGGCTGATCCCTATAAACCAGTAAACCCAGTGGTTGGAAAATCTACCGTTAAACCAGCAACACCCGGAGCAGGTACTTCACAAACTGCTGAAGGTATGATGACCACTCCTTCTACAGTAACGGATCTAACAACAGATAGAGGGCTGATTTCAAGCGGTACTTCAACGGCGGGTAACCATACGACGGCTTTATCAGACCATGAGGTTGAAGATGAAGTAGTTGGCTTTTTTTTCGTTATTCTGTCTATCCTTGATGGCTTTAAGGGGATGTTCTGGGAGCCGGGTGTAGCAAATTTTAGTCGTAGAGCCATTAAGAACGTAGTAAGAGAAAAGCAGCTTAATGAATTGCAGGAACAATTTAAAAGTACTGTTCGTGAGGAATTGTCTGGAGTTAGAAGCGTTGAAGTCATTATTGAAAGAATTGTGAAAACATTCAGTGACTTTGGTTTATCTGAGCAGTTAGAAAAAATCTGCTCTGCTGGTTTTAAGCCAGATTGGCACGATATTTATGAAACTGTTCGAAGTATGGCGCATACTTTAACAGTTCATAGAACACATCACTCAGGGCGCTCGGATTTGAATGAGTTTTTATTCCGTCAAAGAAAAGGTGTTGCCTCGGAAGGTCTGTTTGGAGAGGCGGATTCAGGGGCTGGGGTCATACCTATTGCAGGGGCTAAGGGAGTGAAGTTCTTGAGTCCACACAATTTGAAATCATTGCGCTCTTCTGAAAGAGTAGCCTCAGAAACGATACCTTTATTGGACATGGGTAAGCCAGAGTTAGAAATTCATCAGAGGTGTAGGGGTGTTGATATGTTGTCAGCTCACAGTGTGGACTGTTCAGGTGGGCCGCTGAAAAGTTCACCTCCATCAGAGATATCTGGGCGTTTTACAATTTCGACGGTTATGAGCGATGAACTTCATGGCAAAGCAACAGCATCAAGTGACTTGCCTCCTAAACCGAGTGATCTCAGCAAGTCCCCTGCTGCTAAAAATGATGGGTCTTTAAACTCTGAGCCTTCCATTGGTAAGGTAGATGGTACTGACCAGAAGGTTGCTATAACAGTTGCCCATAAGCCAGGAAAAGCCTCACATTTATTAATTAATATTCCTGAATCTCAAGGGGAAGGTTTTTCTGCTTTGCCACAGAGTGTTGCAGAAGCCCATGTTATTGATATAGAAAATCAGGATGCTGACTTTGATAACGGAGCAGAAGAGCAAGGAGTCATTAGCTCTTCTTGGTCTGGTAAACCGGATATATTTAACGATTTGCCTCCCGAGGATGATTCACGAGCTCCCAAATAGCATTTCCATATACGGCTATTTAGCATGACCTGCTTTTTATGCTTTTTATGCTTTTTATGCTTTTTATGCTTTTTATGCTTTTTATGCTTTTTATGCTTTTGGAATAAATGGGGAGATAGCGCTCCCCCATTTATTGAGTTAAAAAGTGAATGGGAATTTATTGTTAACCATCATCACTATCAACATTAACTATCTTAATATTCATCAAAATCGCATAGATACCCGGAAAAATCATCACCATAGCGATGACCGTCATCAGCTCGTCATAATTGGCTGAGGCAAAGGCGGAGATAATAAATAGCGAAGATAAAGCCACAATAGCGATATTGGAGCGTGATGTTTTCTTCTCCAGGTGGTCCAGTTTTAACAGCGCTACTCCGGACCAGAAGTAGGGGAATAACAGTAATAGAACCGAGATGGTTACTGAGATATTAAATGCCTCAGCAATATCGCTGCCCATCAACATTAGAACTAACTCTACGGCGGTCATGATGACGCCGTTAATCACCAGTCCCTTGCTGGCAATGCCATATCGATTGGCATAGGAATAAGCTTTCGGCAGAAAGCCATTGTCGGCACTGGTTTTTACGGCACTGACTGAGTTCAGCACCCAGACCATGAAGCTGGCGATACAGGCGATGGCCATGACCAGGGAAACTACCTGCCCAACGTAAGATGAATGAAAAATCTTTTCCATCAACAATTCCCGCTGAGCTTAGTTGTGGGTTTTTGCCTGAATTTGCGGAGGCTCTATCCCCCTGATGGACAGTGACTTTCATAAAAAAGACGGCTTTTCTGGCCAATAGCAGGCAAAAAAGTCTACAACTTACCCAACGCCAAACTCAGCTACAACCCTTTGATATCAAGAGCTTTTAGGTTGAGCGGGAATTGCTGCAAATGTGTGGCTAGGAAGAGCATAACCTCCTAAGCTACAAGGGTAGAAGAAAGTGTTGCCCACATATTTGACCCACTACCGTAATTTTCAGGCAGGTCCTTTATATAATGGAGTCACACCGGTGCTAATAACTGCCTTAATTGAGTTTGTCAGTGATTTGTTGTAATTATTTGCAATAGCCTTACGATCCCCCCGGAAGATAATTTCACCTTCCTTTTGCTTCAGCTGATAGTCATACATGGGGTCGTAATAATTGCTGAGCAGATCACTGATCAGAGGGCTATAGCCTTCTATTATTCCATCCGTTTTATGTTGCTGAATGGCATTTTCCAGAATGTCGGTTAATTGCTGATAGCGTTCTCCACCCAGTCGACGGCGAATACGGTAAAGACTGCCGGAGAGGCCTTCGGCAAACTGATCAAAGCCCTGTTGCTCACCATAAGCGGCAATAAACTCGGCAAGATTGTCGGTAACATACTCCTTAAGACCAATTTTTACCCGTTCTTCCATGGTCTCTTCGAGCAAAATTAACGGGGATTGCTGCATTTTGTCCCGCATCTCCTGAGGCAGGCTGCAGCGGCCAATCAGTTTACTTTCGTCTTCCAACAGAACAGGCATGCCGGGGTGTTTATGGCGATGCTTCAGTAGCGCGATGGACAGACGATTTTCGAAATCGATCTGACTGGGTTGGCCTCCGTATCTGCGGCCAAAGCTTGAGCCTCTGTGGTTGGCGAGACCTTCCAGGTCAATGCTGTAGGGCAGCTGTTGAATAAGGTAGGTTTTGCCGGTACCGGTTTTACCACTGAGGATAATGAACGGAATGTCTTTAATGGAGCGTTCCAGCTCATCAATCAGAAAGCGTCTCAGTGCCTTATAGCCACCTTTGATTAATGGGTAAGGGTAGCCTGATTCTTTCAGCCACTGCTGGGTAATATGGGAACGCTGTCCACCGCGAAAACAGAACAGATACCCCTCTGGATGTTTATTAATAAATGATTGCCAGTCTTCGAGTCGCTGTGCTCGAACATCATCAGTAGCCAGCTTATAGCCCAGTGCTACAGCCGCTTCAGGCCCTTCTTTCTTGTAGCAGGTACCAATCAGATCGCGCTGCCGGTCGTCCAGAATGGGGGCGTTCGTAGCAGTAGGGAAGCTGCCTTTGGTAAACTCTACAGGGGCTCGAACATCCATCAACGGGATGTCCTGAAGAAAAATAGACAGGAAGTCTTCAGTATTGGCTCTTTCTTGATGTACGGATGTCGTCATTGAGGGCTGCAGTGGCTGATCAAAACTGCATAGTGTCGTACCCGAAGCAGTGATTTGGCAAGTCTGAATATGTGAAAGGGTAACCGTAACTACCCCTACAGGAACACCTATATGGTAAATCCGGTGATCAGATAACCCTGTTCCAACTGGTATTTCAGAGCATCTTCCGAACTGCTGCCCTGCAACCAGTCAACACCCGCGAGTTCAATGGTAGTAGTCCATTGGTGGACAGTTGCACTGGCAAGGTTCAGGTTAGTGCTGCTGCCATTGGCGTTCAGCTCCATGTAATCATAAGGCTGTGCGCTGGCTTCTGCAGGCAGAAAACCTGCGATATCGATAACGTCCTCTGCATCGTGAAAATTGAGTATTCGATCATAAGCGGGTGCAGATTCACTGCCAGCGTCATCTTTCAGCCAGTAGAGCGTATCCATTGCATGGATGGTTGGGCTTAGCTCCAGAATATCGTTGCCAGGCCCACCTCTCAGTTTGCTGCCCTCATTGTTGGCATACAGGTAGTCATCTCCAGCACCGGCATTCACAATGCCATCGCCTTTCAGTTCAGCAGCTGGTGGTGCATACAGGGTGTCTTTTCCTTCGTGGCCAAACTGATGGGAGACGATCAGCTGGCCCTGTTCAACCAGCGAGCTTAAGCGTTCTGCAGGATTCATTGCACTTCCGCCAGGCAATAGCGTTTTCAGTGGTATGGTATCCAGTGTAATAACCTCGGATAGTGCAGTTATTCGCGCTTTTCCATCCATTTCATCAACAGTGACCTGGTTTGCCAGATCGCTACTGGACCACACATCGTCCAGGTTTAGAAGCTTGCTCAAATCAATCACATCCACGCCGGGCTCGAAGTCCTGGATAGCGGTTGTGTCTGTATCGCCAGCCTCAAAGAGGAACGTATCACGGTAGCCATCCCCTGAGCCTGAGTACTCTCCGCCCCATACGATATTGTTCCCTGAACCGGGTAGTATCTGGCTTTCACCTCGGCCCCCGGCAATAAGATCGTCCCCATTGCCTGCGGAGATCTTCGGAGCTGTTCCATCGGAAACAATAATATCGTTGTTTGGTGTGCCACGGATGTTTTGACTTCTTTCAACCACCACAACGTTCAGGTGTATGACATCACTGTTTTGGTTATCCCCATCACCGACATCGGAGATGGCCTCAACATCCATAACATAACTCCCAGTTTGATGATCTTTAAGGTACAGGTCCTGAAGCTCATTGTTCACCAGTGCAATACCTGCAGGGCTGGTGGACGGAGTACCTGTTGATACACCAGCATGGTTAACCAGTGATGCACTGCCTGGAAGTCCCTGAACAAGGGCATAGAGCTCTGTACCGACCAGGTTGCTGACAGTCACAGCCGGATTGATCACTGAGGCCTGGATAAAAAGAGGGGCCGGTGTTTCAACGGTGGTAATTATGCTTTTTCGATCAATCTGCAGCGAGGGTTTGTCGGACTTTGGCGCAATGGAAATCGTGCTGTCCATCACCACTTCAGGGCCATAGGCTGTTGTCAGTCCATCGGTTTTATCTACAGAGCGGACGGCCAATGACATCAGCAGTGTTCCATGACCATCACCGGGATTAAACTCCAGGTTGGGCAATGTGGTATCCGCTGTTTCTACAGTTGCCGTGTAACCACCGGAGGCATTGGGTGAGAATGTTGCTGGTGTGATACCTGGAATGATAAGGCTGGGCTTAATGGCCTCTGACTCTGGAGGCATCAGAGTGGCAGCGCTGCCCGGTAAAATCGTAAACGTTGCCCGAAGGCCTTCCGGATGGTCATGGCTGTCCGAATGGGTGTCCGTAGTTTTAGCATTCAGATGAAAGACGATGGGTATGTTTTCATCACCCATCAGAGCCTTGGGAATTTGATCCAGTGTGATTGGTTCACCTACGGGTTGAACCGTAATCTGAAATGTCTGCTCATCACTGCAAACCGTACTCAAACTCTGTTCGTGGCTGTGACTGTTCAAGGTCAGTTCAACAACACCACTGAAGTCTTTTACTGGCCTGAATGACAGTGGCTGTATATGGCCTGTGTTATCCATCAAATGTTCTGGAATCTGCCACTTTCCATTGCCGTTAAAGGGCAGGGGCTTTCCATAACTGTCCTTGATCACCGAACCATCAGGGGCTCCAGAGAGCACAACAGAGATGACCTCAGAGCCATCATTATCGTTCAGTGCAGCAATCAGCCCGGTGATAGAGATATCTGAGTCTTCAGAGCCTTTCTGATTGGGTGCAGTCAGAGTGGCACAGTGATTGACCGGTTTGACAATCAGGTCGATTGATTTGGTAAATACTTTTCTGTCGGTATCTCCCGTTCCCGGAGCGGTATCCAGTACTTCCACCTCAAGTGGCAGGGGATAGGTTCCGGCGGGCAGTCCCGGCCCGGGAGTAAAGGTGACGCTGGCTATCCGTTGCTCAAACTGCGCTTCTGTTTCGGAGACTTGCCGATAGACCGAGTTGTCTGGTTGAAGTCCATTACCACTGATGACGATATTTTCGGGTGGTTTAAAAACAACTCTTTCGATGGTTTCCGAGCCATCAATATCGGTGGTTCTTAACTGCAGATGCATGAGCTCGGGATGATCCGCATCCTTCCACTCATCAGCTTCGGCAGCCGGTTCTGTCCAGGCTCTCAAGTCATATACCGAATCCTCTGGTGGTTCATCCGGTGAGTTTTCCACAACCGGAAGTACTCTGAATGAGATCTCGTAGTCAGTTTTGCTGGTATGGTCGGAATCGATGTTTCTCTTTAATATGTGATAGGTGATGCTGTCCTCTCCGGAAAAGTCCCTGGGTGGACGGAATTGAAGGTTGCCGAAATCTCCCGGTTTCGTGATGTATTCGGTGACTTCGCCATCGTTATTCCAGTACACCGTTGTGAAACCCTTAAGACTCCATCCGTGAAGATCAGCCACCGTTATGCGGAATGTGGTTTCTTCCTCGGTCGAGGTATGGGTCTGGTCCAGGTTGATGCAATGGTCTGGAAGGGTGAAGTAGTAATCTTCTTTGCCCTCTACCGATTCTGAGCAGACAAAGATGTTTTCTGGTGGTGTTGGTTCACTCGGACCGCCAGTATTCTCTTCAACAACGACCTGCATTCGGGCGTAGCGGGCTTCTTCATCCCCAACGTCTTCAACAATGACTTTCGTATGAATGAAGTACGTGCCCTTCTCGGTAAAATGGACTGATACACCGTCAAGTTCACCACTTTGAATCAGCCACTCATCATTATCAAAAATCAGCTCCTGTCCACTCGTGGTTTGAAGATGCCAGCCTCCTGTTACCTTGTTTCCCGCAGGATCGTAAACGGCGATTTCATATTTAGGTCGCTTGTCGTCTTTTATCTGCTCACTGCCATCTTTATCTGTGGAGACAAGATGTAATGTTTCCAGTGAAAAGTCATTTCCTGTAAAAGGCCCGGGATTATCGATGGTAACCTGGGTATTTTCATCCGGATTGAGCGGTGTAGCTGGTGGCTGTTCACCATCAACTTCACCCCGCCAGTCTATATGCCCACTGACGGTGACCTCTTTTTTTGCCGTTAACCCATTCTGCTGATCTGTGATTTCTACGGTAAGACTGAAGTCGGTACTCTGGCTGGTGGGTGTTGGATAATCACTGTCAATGGTTCCATCGGAATGGACAGGCACAATACGGATATTCCCTTCAGCAAGCGTTCTCTTCAGTACTTCCAGAACACCAAGATATTCAGCCAGCGACCCACACTGGTTGGCCATTAATGCACCATTTACCATCAGTTGGAAGCCATCGGGCAAATTGAACCCGGTAATATCAGTAATGGACTCACTGCCATCACTGTCACCCAGGGTAAAACCGGTAAGGGCAAGTGGTGCACCACCCGCAAGAAATTTACCGGCTCTGTTCAGTTCAACTTCATTACCCTGGATGGGTTCGATGGATTGATCCCGGGTATCCAGCACCGGTTCAAAAATGGCTCGAAGCTGATAGTCAAAAATGGCATAGGCTCCGTCCAGCTCTGTTACCAGAACCTCCATGGGCACCAGTACCTCACCGGCATAGTCCAACGGTGGTTTCAGCAGATATTTACCAGAGATAAGGTCGGCTGGCGTTATCTGGTAAAACGGTTTGCCATTAACGACATAAGCGATGGCTGGCTGTCGTCCATGGTTATCTTCCAGGCGAAACCGGTCGTTTTCGAGGGCTACAACCGAGTTAAGGCTTTCGGAACCATCGATATCCGTTGAGTGAAGATCAAATACCAGAGGCAGTCGCTGGTCTTCTTTACCATGGCCAATCAATTCATAGGCGTTATCCGGGTTCACGGTCCAGGTATCATTTGGTGTCACTTCTGGAACATCTGGAACCCCTTTGATGCTGATTTGAATAAACCGGTCTGGCGATAGGGCTTCTTCTTTCCCTGGTGCTGGCGCGACACCATCCTGTGTAGACTCACGACTCATGGCATTAATCTGCAAACGGATATCATCAAAGTTTGCTGAGCTTCGATCTTTTCCGGGTTGATAATAAAGGTGGTCAATATCCGCTCCAGTTGCTTCAAAACTATTTGTTGAGCTGGGCTTTATTTCTGTCCAGACGCTTCCCTGAAGAACCCACAGGCTGCCTATGTCTTCTCCGGGTTTAACCAATGGCGTGACTTTCAGGAAGAGGCTTTCAGATCTGTCAGTATCCACAAGGGCAGCCTTGATGTGACTGCCAATGGCAATGCGCTCATCTTCATTCCCGGCTATCTTAACGGTATCGGGGTCTGCACCGGCCGGCATGACCACCAGTGTTGGAGGGTCAGCCACCGGTTGAACATTGACGACAATGCTGGCCGGTGATCGTGCGGTTTCAACCGCAAAATAGCCCTGCTCTGTCGCAATAGCATCAACCTGTATTTCCAGCCTGCCACTCCAGTGTTCATCAGACTGAACAACCAACTGCCCAAACTGTTCTGGAGTCAGGGTCGCTCCTGCATTAATTTCCTGTCCATGACAAAAAAGCTTCATGCTATCGGGTAGGTGCGTTACCTTGTATGAGAGGGCTTCTGATCCATCCGTATCCTTGAGTTCCGCTTTTATACTGTTGCCCAGGGCAATGTATTGATCCCCCTCGCCGATGACCAGCGGTATCTGTTCGGGCCAGATGGGAGGATCAGCAACGCCTTTAACATGAATAACCACCGGGGAGCTGAGGTCTTGATCTGGGCCCGGGGTCTTAGTGATATGAGCCTTCAGGTTGAGAGTTATCTGGTGATCAGTGAAGGTATAGTCAGAGGCATCTTCAGCAGGGATATAGCCCAGATTTTTGCTGGTGTAGATTCTGTCGCCATTGACATCCTTGACTTCCAGGCTGTCTGGAGGGATCAGTACTTCACCGGCATTGTCAGTGACAGGAAGCCCATTCAGTGTCAGGGTTCCTCCCTGAAGATCACTGACGTCAATGGATAGTTTGCTGATGGTTTCGTGACGGTCTATATCGCCAAGATTCACCTGAAAGAGGAAAGGTATAGGTTCCAGTGGATCCTCAAGACCTTCTCCATTTTTGATATTCTCAAACCGAGCCTGCTGATCAGCGATCGTAATGGTAAAAGGGGCGTTAGAGGTATCACCATCACCATCAATAATTACTGCGTTGAGAGCGACTGTATAGTTTTCTCCTTGACTGTGGTCTATATGAGGCAGAGTTTGCAGAGACCATTCACCATCAAAATGGAGTGAAAGCTCTCCAATATCCGCATTAATGGTGACCATATTGCTCCAGCCGAGGGGGAAAATATTGCTGTTATATTCCAGTGCTTGAATATGAGCGGGGTCAGCATCAGCCTTCAGCTCGTCATTAATTAACAGGCTTCTGTGCGGTGAGGCAGAGAGGGGAGTGCCTTCTTCTACTATGGCATAGCCATTGTAAAAATGATCCGGATGGGTGGTTGGGTTGGTATCGATAACCCGGAATATCAGATCCATACTTTTGGTGACAACATCCTTATCGCTGTCTCTCAGGATAATCGGGATACATAACTCAATGAGGTCGTCCTGGTCTCTGGGCTTCTTTGGATGATCCAGGTTATCCAATTGCTCAAACATTACCGTTGCCTGGTCAGCCAGCAGATTCTTTATGGAAAATCGTAAAACCTGATGTCCATCCTGACGACTGATGGTTAGCTGAGAGTCTGGCGTATTGATCAGCTCAAACTTATCCAGGGATTGAGAATCCGACTGGACAACTGAAAAGGTCTTTTTAATGGTATCGAGATCGAATGTTGGTATTGGCTGGTCTGATCCAGGCGTGAAGAAAATAGTACCTTCTGAGCTATTATGTTCGCTCCAGTTAATATCAATGACCTGAGGCGGGTTCACTATTTCACCGGGCACCGGCAGTACGCCATCAAATAGCTTCAGAGTGAACTGGTCTTCTACCGTAGTACCATCACAGTCTTTAGCCTGAACCGTCAGGGTTATGGGGATCAAGTCTTTGTTTTCGCCAGCCGCTGTCAGGTGATCAAGGTAGTGATACCAGGTCACCTGTAGCCGGGCAGTTCCTGTTGTATTGGGATCGATGACTATGGGAGTGCCGTCGGGAGGAATCGGTGATAATTTGAATATTTTGGCTCTTTTGAAAAGTGAGTGGGTAACGCTGTATTCTTAATCCAATACTCTGCATGACATCACAGGCCTGAAGACACTCATGGAAGAATTGTTTCAGAATGCCCTTGGAATCAGTTATCCCTGGTACATTGAGTCAATTGAGTTCAATACTGAACAATCCAGATTGGATATTTTTCTTAACTTTCAGCGAGGGGCAACCTTCAAAGATAACAGTGAGGATGATCCTTCTGGCAAGGAGTACCCAGCATACGATACCTTTCAGAAAGAATGGCGGCATATGAACTTCTTTCAACATGAATGTTATCTTCATGCACGCGTACCAAGGATCGAGCGGGATGATGGGAAGTTCCGCCTGATCCCTCCTCCCTGGAGTGGCAAACTCAAAGGGCTCACAC
>OODV01000216.1 GCA_900299555.1 uncultured Endozoicomonas sp. | reverse complement strand
GCACGGTTCTTTTTCTGGCTGTGCTGTCGGTGGATGCGACAGGCAGGCGCGTTCTCTGAACAACGCTCAAGGATCAGGTCATCGAGAATAACGGGAACCGGTTCCTCTTCAGGTGCTTTGGAACTGACTAACAGTGTCAGTTGATGAGCAAGATTTCGCCAACGCCAGCACCCGAAGGCAACCCAATGATGATAGCTGCTCCAGACTTTATCGTACTGGATGGCAAGCAGAGCCTGAGTCAGGAACCCCTCACCGGAGAGCATGCTACCAATGAGCAATTCGCAAAACACTGGTGCAGCTTTCGCAGAAACAGCTCTGGTAAGGAAAGTAATATAGAACGAAAGTTCTTTTAATATTTTTGTTTGTTCTAAAGAGTACATCACAACCGCCTGGATTTATTATGTGTGACGGTTGGTTTAACTCATATAAAAATTAAATCGAATGTACCAGTGAAGCTCTAAAGCTGAGCATAATTTTGTTCTTGGGGCTGTTCCCAGGGGGAAAATGAGAGAGGAAACACTGTGCCATCGGGCAACCTATATTTTTGTCTTTAATTCAAAAGGGCAGCTCTATGTGCAGGAAAGGACGCTGAGCAAGGATATTTATCCTGGTTATTTTGATCCTGCGACCGGTGGTGTTGTTACCGAAGGTGAGAGTTATGACCAGGCTGCTGAACGAGAGTTAGCTGAAGAGCTCGGGGTTGAAGGTGTGCCGATTACTTTCCATTTTCATTTTTTCTTCCAGAATGATGACTGTCAGGTCTGGGGCAGGGTCTACAGCTGCTATTATGATGGGCCTCTGACGCTGCAGGAAGAAGAGGTAGCCAATGTGGTTCTGGAATCACCGGAAGAGGTGCTGTCCAACAGAAACCACCGAAATTATACGCCAGACAGTCTGGTTGCTCTTGAGAGACTGGTTCACTGTCTTAAAACATTCTGATATATGCCAAGGTTTTTGGTGACGATAGGTAGTGTATGTTTACAGGTATTGTGAAGGGATTTTTCCCGGTTGGTCGAATTGAAAAGTTCAACGAGTTGAACCGTATTACTGTGATTTTGCCTTCTAATCTGCTGGAAGGGCTTGAAACCGGAGCAAGTATTGCGGTGAATGGATGTTGTCTGACTGTTGTGGCTTTTGACCATGAAAGTGCGACTTTTGATGTGATGAAAGAAACGCTTCGGGTTACTAATTTGGGTGCACTTGAAGAAGGTTCCAAAGTTAATATTGAAAGAGCTGCACGTTTTGGTGATGAAATTGGCGGACATTTGTTGTCTGGCCATATCCACGATACCGTTAGCATCTGTGAGATTCAGAATGAAGAACATAATGTGACTGTTTTCTTTCAATTTGCTCCAGAATGGAAAGACTATATTCTGTCAAAAGGTTACGTCTCTTTGAATGGTTGCAGCTTGACTATTGGTGAAAAGGTCGAAGGAGGGCGTTTCTGTGTTCATCTGATACCAGAAACGCTGAGAATAACATCATTTGGTACTGCTGAAGTGGGAGACAGGGTTAATCTTGAAATAGATAGCCAGACTCAAGCCATTGTAACAACGGTTAAGAGCTATCTTGAGTCAACTAAGTCCTGATATAGTTTCCTGAGCATTTCAGGTGATGTGTCAGAGCTGTTGATCTGATACATTCCTGTCTTTTTGAGTCATCTATGGCTGTAGTTCAAGTTGCCTGTATCTATTGTCAACAAACGTTCAATGTTGTTAAGAACGGGAAAGCTGAGACGGGTCACCAGCGTTGTAGATGCAAGGACTGTAATAAGAGCTTCCAACTTGAGTATCGCTATAACGGCAATCTGCCTGGTACTCATGAGCAGATCATAAAGATGACCATGAATGGCTCCGGGGTCAGAGATATCGGACGTGTCCTTGAGATCAGTCCAACGACTGTATTGGCTCGCTTAAAAAACTCGACCCGCCAACAGTAACACAACTCCCCTTCGAAAATGCCCAGGTCAAGATTATCTTCGAAATGGATGAGCAGTGGTCATTTGTTGGTA
>OODV01000297.1 GCA_900299555.1 uncultured Endozoicomonas sp. | reverse complement strand
CACTTCAAAATCATGGTATATCTGCTGACAGGTAAGCTGGACTTTACCAAGGTGAGCAAAGCCTGCTTACCCACATGAAATTAAAAAGAACCTATTTTCTTGTATCTGGATGGGAATGGCACGGGAAACGTTTTTACTCTAGGTTGTATCTGTCTTTGTTTTACCCGAATTGTCGTAGAGGCAATTTCAACCATTAATGGGGTGGTAATGGCGCAAAGTCCTTTATTGGCCAGTTTGATCTGGATAGCGAAACATCATGGAATCCGGACCATTGCAGAGACTATATTAACTGGTTTGCCGGTTCAGGCTGACTCTTTTTCTAAAGAATATATAGATAGGGCAGCGGCCAATATTGGATTGATAACCTATAGCAAACGGATTGCGGATTATGGTTTGGCCGACAGCTGTCCACAGTCTTGTTTGCCATGCCTGGCATGGTTCGGGAAATTGCCTGCCATTGTCGTTCAGGTTCATGAGGATTTTGTTGAGCTGCGGTGGCCTGAGCGAGATATGGAACTGGAACGCTTAAGCCTGAAGACATTTATAGAGCAGGCCGGAGACACGCTTGTTTTTTTCAGCGTGGGTAACACTCGGGATGGTCGTGAGCCAGATTATTCCCCGAGCTGGTGGGAACATTGGTTCTGGGGCTCATTAATTGAAGGCCGGGAAATTTATCGGGAAGTGATACTGGCCTCGCTTCTCGTCAACCTGTTTGCTTTGGCCGTGCCGTTGTTTGTTCGCCTGATCTATGATCGGGTAATTCCAGGGATGGCGCTGACTACCCTGAATACCCTGACAGTTGGGGTCATTATTGTCATCACCTTTGAGTTAGCCTGCCGACAGCTGCGGACCCGATTTATTGATGTGGCTGCAAAAAAGTCGGACCTTCTTATATCCAGTCAGTTGTTCGCCAAGATAATGGGGGTGAGGTTGTCTTCAGCCCCGGCAGCTGTTGGTACATTTGCACGACAGGTTCAGGATTTTGAAGCGATAAGGGAGTTTATGACATCC
Source organism: uncultured Endozoicomonas sp. (assembly GCA_900299555.1). Taxonomy (GTDB): domain Bacteria; phylum Pseudomonadota; class Gammaproteobacteria; order Pseudomonadales; family Endozoicomonadaceae; genus Endozoicomonas. The sequence continues at coordinate 2,957 of OODV01000297.1, read as the reverse complement.
ACAACCCTGACACTGCTGGTCGACCTGCCTTTTGCCATGTTGTTTCTGGCAGTGATTGGCCTGATGGGCGGTCATCTGGTGTGGATCCCTATCTTGTCCATTATTGTCATGATTTTGATCAGTATTGTGGTCCAGCCCGCGTTGCGGAGGAATATTGAGGAAAGTGAGCGTCTTTCTGCCCGTAAGCATGGCGATCTGGTTGAAAGTATTACCGGGCTGGAGAGTCTTCGTCTTGCATGTGCTCAGAGTCGCTTTCAGCAGCGCTGGGAGCAGGCTACCGGACATATGGCGACATGGGGGTTAAAAACCAGGGCGATAACAGGCAACGTCACGGCCACGGCGGTTTGGTTGCAGCAACTGGCAACGGTTGCCATTGTTTATTTTGGTGTGATGTCTATCAACTCCGCAGCCATGAATATGGGGGCTTTGATCGCCATAATGATGTTGTCAGGCCGTGCAATTGCGCCTTTTATGCAGTTGGCACTGCTGGGAACCCGATACCATCAGGCACGTACCGCATTTAGGGTGATTAACCAGCTGATGGCAGCCCCTGATGAACAACATAAGAATACGGTTTATCGCTCTATCAATAAGCTTGATGGAAACATCCTGTTAAGCCGGTTGTCGTTTGCTTATCCGGGCAGTACCGCTCCTGCACTCATGGATGTATCCATTACTCTAAAATCGGGTGAACGAGTGGCAATAGTAGGGCGCTCGGGGTCAGGTAAGTCTACATTGGCCCGAATTCTGGCGGCACTCTATTCACCGGACCAGGGACAAGTTTTTCTGGATGGTATTGCCCTTAATGATATTCATCCCGCAACGCTGAGAAGCCGGGTTGGTTTTCTTGCTCAGGATCCCTGGCTGTTTTACGGGACGGTAATGGAGAACATCGTGATGGGTTCTATCGGCCATTCAGAAGAAGAGTTACTATGTATCGCCAGAGGCTGTGGAGTGACGCTATTTACCGGGGACTCTCTGGCAGCGTTGGAATACCCTGTGGGAGAAGGTGGGCGACAGCTTTCCGGTGGTCAACGACGTGCAGTGGCTTTGGCTCGTGCGATGTTATCCGGACCGGATATTTTGATTCTGGATGAGCCTTCTGCTCATATGGACAGTGTCATGGATGCTCTGGTTCGAAAAACACTCAAAGAACTGCCAGACCATATAACGCTGGTCATTATCACTCACAGGAGCAGTCTACTATCGGTGGTTGACCGCGTTGTTATGCTCGGTGGCGGTCGACTGGTTTCCGATCAGGCAGTCACAGCGAGAGATCAAAACCCATGATGAACAAGTCATGGTTGAAGTGGGTACAATTGACTGCCAGCAGCCGGGAACAGGCTCAGATGATGGATATTACGGTCTCTTCCCGCTGGTTTGTGTGGATCATGACTTTATTTGTTATCTCATTCATTATCTGGAGTTGTTTCGCAACGATGGATGAAGCAATAACAGGCTATGGACGTGTTATTCCCTTTAGTCGAGTACAGGAAGTACAAAGCCTTGATGGCGGCATCTTAAAGTCAATGCATGTAAGAGAGGGGGATTTTGTCCATGCGGGAGATCTTTTGCTGCAGGTTGACGAGACTCGATATCAATCCTCGTTCAGGGTGAATGAATCCGAGCTGGAAAGCCTTCAGGGGTCAGTGTCCCGGCTGGAAGCAGAACTGGCGGCGATTGTTCCGCAGACCGGTGGTGAGTGGGTCATTAATGATCACTCCAGTATTGATTTTCCTGACCATTTCAAAAGCCGCTTTCCTGATCAGGTTTTGCAACTTCAAGCATTGATGAGAGAACGTATGGCAGCACTGAAAAGCCAGGTAGCCATTCTAGATCAGCAAGTTGTACAGAAACAGCATGAGCTTGGGGAGTTAAAAGAGAAAGCAAGAACCTTAGCGAGAAGTGTGCAGCTGGCTGATGAGGAGTTATCTTTAAAAAAACCTCTGGCCAGTGAAGGTGTCATTACCCGTGTAGAAATCATTAACCTGGAGCGAAGAATTAATGAGATGCAGGGGGATTTAACCAATGCCCGGTTGATGGTTACTCGCCTCGAAGCTGCACTGGCTGAGTCAGTGAGCCGCCGTAGTGATCTGGTTATTCGTTATCGGGCTGATCTGCAAAAAGAGCTACAGGATTCACGGGACAGGATGGTGAAGCTGGTGGAAGGTCAGGCTGGTCTGGAAGACCGAGTTCGAAAGGCTGCTCTCTATGCACCGGTAGATGGTTTGATCAAAACGGTAAAGGTACACACGGAAGGGAGTGTGATTCAACCAGGAAGCACGTTACTTGAAATTGTACCAGCAGAAGGCCCCCTGATCTTTGAAGCCCGTTTTCAGCCTGCGGATATCGCCTTCCTGCGATCAGGTCAGATAGCGCTGGTAAAACTGACCGCTTATGAATTTGCGACCTTTGGAAGTATAGAAGGACATGTTGATACGATCAGTGCAGATACTCTGGATGATGAAAAGGGGCAGCCTTATTACCGGGTTCGAATTGTTCTTTCAGAAGATAAAAAATCATTACAGTTATTGCCGGGAATGACGGGATGGATAGATGTTTTGACAGGAAGGAAGAGAGTTGTTGATTATTTTCTGAATCCAATTATGAAGGTTCTTACAATTTAGAGTTGATTCTGATTGTTCATTTCATGAAGGCTCTTATGGTGATGTATCAAAACTGTTGATAGTGGTTTCGGGAGATAAACTCCCCGATAACCTTATCATGAATGTCTATTGATCTTGAGAAGCAGATAGTCCTTCTGGCGGTGGAGGTTCAGAGGAGTTGATAGTGCTCTCGGTAGATAAATTCTCCGATTACTTTATCGTGAACTTCTTCTGATCTTGAAAAGCAAATAGATCGTCGAGCCAACCTCTTCAGACGTGTCCTGAAATTCAGGTTTTGCCTCTCTATACGCTGAGTAAAATGCTTACCAATAATATGTTTTTTCTCTGGTA
>OODV01000219.1 GCA_900299555.1 uncultured Endozoicomonas sp. | reverse complement strand
GCATCACGGTAGTCGGCAGATCAAAGCCGCCAGCCAGACCACAGGCTGCAACAGCCTGATAACCCAGCTGATCCAACAGTGTTACGGCAACACTACCACTGGCACCTGTCACCAGAATTTCACCTTTTTCTGGCGTAATACCGGCGTCTTCAAGAGCCATGACGCAGAGCATAGCGGTAGAGGCTTGTTATTAGTTTGTATAGGTTTTGGTAAATGGTTGTCATTAAAGTTTTTTTTCAAAAGCAATGCGCGTTTAAATGTTTATTGTCTGGTCCATTTAACGATAGAAATCACCTTGCTACAGACTTGAACCTGTGATTACTGTAGTGATTAAACTGGGTGGTTTAGTTGAGGTTTCGACTATATATTCCAGCTGATGACTTGTGAAAAAACTTATATAAGCTATGGTTTTGTGGTGTTTGCTGCCTGAACTTGCTGTTTCTTTTCTTTGTGGCTTTTATAGCTGACGAGTCAGCAAATAATCTTTTTTTGGCGGCGGGGTGTATGATTGATTAAAAATAAGATCCAGCTATGAATCGCTATTTTTATCTGTTCTTTTTGTCAGTGACTGTTCTTCAGGGATCTGCTTTGGCCTGTGAACAGCCTCTCAAATCAAGAATTCAGTCTGAACGATTTTCTCAAATTAATAATGATCGTGTACGTACCTGGCGTACCATTATTGCGCCTGACCAGCCGCTGAAACTCCACCGCCATGATTACCCCCGCGTTGTTACCGTTCTGCGGGGAGGGACACTAAAGTCTGTTTTAGAATCCGGTGAGGTGATAGCCATTCGCCACTGGACAGTGGGAGAATCATACTGGCTGGATGCTGATCCTCCTGGTCAATTGCATGCCTGTGTAAATGATGGCCCTGGAGTTATTGAAGTAGTAGTGACTGAGCTGAAATAAGGCAAGCAGTCTTCCTGCAATGCCGCGCCTCGTCATACCCTTTCATCCGCCGAGCTTGCAACGAAACATCAACAGGCCCTAATAAACTAATGCTTAAATGTTCCTTTAAACATCATCTTTATGTTGCTGAAGCAACTCAACAAAAGCACTGGCTGCATTAGATAATGTTCTCTTTGAGTGAAGAATATACCCAAGCTCCCGACTGGGTGGAGTAACAGTGCCCTTCAGTTTGACATTAAGAATGTCAAGGTCATTATCCTGCATGGTGAGCGGCAGGATGCACCAGGCCAGACCAATGGCTGCCAGCATACGAAGGGTTTCCAGATAGTTTGTGGACATGGCCGTCTGTAGTTTTAACCCTTCCTGGTCAAACAGGTTTTGTACTACCTGGTAAGTAAAGGTGTTTCTGCCAGGTAATACAGCCTGATACTGGCTCAGCTGTTCTGTTGAAACATTTTTCAGCTTTGTCAGAGGGTGATCTTTTGCTGCCATAAAACCCAAAGGGTCATGCCAGAGCTTTTCTGAGTGAATAGCCGGTTGGTTTTCTGGTGATAAGGTAATGATACCCAGCTCAATTTCACCCCTGCTCAGCATTTCGTAAGAGGCTTCAGAGTCGACGAACCGAATATCCAGCTTCACCTCCGGGAAGGCTCTGGTGAAGGTTTTTAAAATACCGGGTAGTCGTCGTAAACCAATGTGATGGCTGGTAGCTATGGATAATGGACCTTTCACCTCTCCACTAAGATTGATGATTTCCAGTTTGGTGTCATGAACCAGCTCCATCATTCTTCGAGCACGGGGAAGTAAGACTTTACCGGCTTCGTTGAGTGTCACCTGACGGCCAATCCGGTCAAACACTGAGCAGCCCAGTTGCTCTTCCAGTGCTGCAATGCGTTTACTGACCGCAGGTTGCGTTAGGAATAATTTTTCGCCGGCCTCGGAAAAGGACCCAGTATCGACAATGGCCAGAAAGGCCGTGAGGTTGGTGGTATCCATAATACGCTTTTTCAGTTGATTGATTCCTGAAAGTTATCAATAGCATAAAAAAGATGAATTTGAGTAATTTTTTGTGAGCGACTAGGATATGCAGTGTTAAGGATAAGCTGAAAGCAACTTAGTGAAATTGCTTATAAATCAAACAAAAAACAGTCTATTTGCTGTTTGATCAGAGAGGATTGCTCGATGGCTGGCCAGGCTTCTAAAGGCAAAACGCTTTATGACAAGTTATGGGATGCCCATCTTGTTCGTCAGCGTGATGATGGCTCTGCGTTGATCTATATCGATCGACACCTGCTCCATGAAGTAACATCACCCCAGGCTTTTGAAGGTTTGAAGATAGCTGGCCGTAAGCCCTGGCGCCTGGATGCCAACCTGGCAACGCCTGATCATAACGTACCCACCACATCCAATGAGCGGCAACACGGAATTGAGGGTATTGAAGACCCGGTTTCAAAAATCCAGGTGAAGACGCTGGATGAAAACTGTGATTATTTCAGTATTACCCAGTTTAATATGCAGGATCAGCGGCAGGGTATTGTCCATGTGGTTGGCCCGGAGCAAGGTGCGACTTTACCGGGTATGACCGTAGTCTGTGGTGATTCTCATACGTCAACCCACGGCGCTTTTGGTGCCCTGGCCCATGGCATCGGCACCTCAGAAGTGGAGCATGTGCTTGCGACCCAGTGTCTGGTCGCCAAAAAAATGAAAAATATGCTGGTGCGTGTCGATGGTGCACTGGGTGTTGGTGTTACGCCTAAAGACGTTATTCTTGCCATTATCGGTCGAATTGGCACTGCTGGTGGCACTGGTTTTGCTATTGAGTTTGGCGGTGATGTGATCCGCAATATGACCATGGAAGGCCGGATGACGCTGTGTAATATGGCCATCGAGGCGGGAGCCAGGGCAGGTATGGTCGCTGTTGATCAGAACACGATTGACTATGTTCATGGCAGACCATTCGCCCCCCGGGGGGATCAATGGGCAGAGGCCGTCAAGGTCTGGGAAACGCTTCACTCTGATGATAATGCTGAGTTTGATCAAGTCGTGGTTCTTAACGGTGAGAATATCAAGCCGCAGGTAAGCTGGGGTACTTCACCGGAAATGGTATTGCCGGTCGATGCCAATGTTCCCTCTCCAGAAGATGCTCCAGATGAAACCCGTAAAGAGGGCTATGCCCGGGCATTGGAATACATGGGGCTGACTGCAGGTCAGAAAGTAACGGATATCCCGGTGGATCGTGTCTTTATTGGTTCCTGCACCAATTCACGCATTGAAGATCTGCGTGAAGCCGCAGCTGTTGTGAAGGGGCGACGAGTTGCCGGCTCCGTGAAAGAAGCATTGGTGGTGCCTGGTTCTGGTCTGGTAAAAGCCCAGGCTGAAGCCGAAGGGCTGGATCAGATTTTTGTGGCTGCAGGTCTTCAGTGGCGTGAGCCGGGATGCTCCATGTGTCTTGCGATGAATGCGGACAAGCTGGGTCAGGGTGAGCACTGTGCATCCACTTCCAATCGTAATTTTGAGGGTCGTCAGGGCTTTGGCGGACGGACCCATCTGGTGAGCCCGGCGATGGCAGCGGCAGCAGCCATTGCGGGTCATTTTGTGGATGTTCGTACTTTTGATGTTCAAGAGTCAGTAGCGTAAGGGAGGCAGGATTATCATGCAGGCTTTCACTGTACATAAAGGGTTAGTGGCTCCTCTGGATCGTGCCAATGTTGATACGGACATGATCATTCCCAAACAGTTTCTGAAGTCCATCAAGCGCACAGGCTTTGGCGTTAACCTGTTTGATGAGCTTCGTTATCAGGATGAAGGTTACCCGGGACAGGATTGTTCGAAGCGTCCGCTTAATCCGGGGTTTGTATTGAATCAGCCGCGTTATCAGGGTGTTTCTATCCTGTTGGGGCGGCAGAATTTTGGCTGTGGTTCCAGCCGGGAACATGCCCCCTGGGCTTTGGATGATTTTGGCTTTCGCTGTGTTATTGCGCCGAGTTTTGCAGACATTTTTTATAACAATTGTTTTAAAAATGCCATTCTGCCCATCAAGCTTTCTGAAGATCAGGTGGATCAGTTGTTCAAAGAAGTTGACGCCAGTGAGGGATATCAGCTGACGATTGATCTTGAGCGAGAGGTGGTAGTTAAGGCCAATGGTGAAGAATTGCCATTCTCCATTGACGCATTTCGTCGCCACTGCCTCCTGAATGGTCTGGATGAGATAGGCCTGACGCTGCAGGATGCTGAACAGATTCGTGATTTCGAACAGCGTTATAAGGCAGGTAATCCCTGGTTGTTTGCCAGCGAATAATTTGTTTGAACCACAGAGTTCATAAAGCAAAGCTCGATAAAAAACTATGTGCGTTTCGTGATTTTTGTGGTTCAAAAGTGGCTATTAATAAGGAATAACAATGAGTAAGCAGATTTTATGTCTTCCTGGTGATGGTATTGGTCCGGAAATTATGACCGAAGCCTTGAAGGTACTGGAAGCCGCTAAACAGCGTTTTGGGCTTGATATTGAAGTCAGTCATGGTCTGGTTGGTGGTGCAGCCATTGATAAAGACGGTGTACCTCTCAGTGATGAAACCCTGGCTGTGGCAAAACGTTCAGATGCCATTCTGTTTGGAGCCGTGGGTGGCCCTAAATGGGACAGCCAGCCAATGGCTAACCGCCCTGAAAAAGGACTGTTGAAACTCCGCTCGGAGCTGGATCTTTTTGCCAATCTGCGCCCTGCCATTCTCTTTCCACAGTTGGCTGAAGCTTCCAGCCTGAAACCAGAGTTGGTGGCTGGCCTTGATATTCTTATCGTACGCGAGCTGACCGGTGGGATCTATTTTGGTGAGCCCCGTGGTGTGCGAACGTTGGAAAATGGTGAACGTGAAGGTTTCAACACATACGTATATAGAGAGTCTGAAGTTCGGCGCATTGCCAAGGTTGCCTTTGAGGCTGCTCAGAAGCGTGGTGGGCGTCTGTGCTCAGTTGATAAATCCAATGTCTTGGAAGTTACTGCCCTATGGCGTGATGTGGTGATTGAAGAGTCCGGCAGTTACAGCGATGTTGAGCTGAGCCACATGTATGTTGATAATGCGGCCATGCAGCTGGTTCGTGCGCCAAAGCAGTTTGATGTAATGGTCACCGGTAATATGTTTGGTGATATCCTCAGCGACTGCGCAGCCATGCTGACAGGTTCCATTGGTATGTTGCCTTCTGCATCCCTGAATGAAAAGAACCAGGGGATGTATGAGCCGGTACATGGTTCGGCACCCGATATTGCCGGGGAAAACAAAGCAAATCCTCTGGCTCAGATATTGTCATTGGCCATGCTGCTTCGTTATTCCCTTGGAGAATGTGAGACTGCGGATGCGATTGAAAAAGCGGTCAGTGACGTGCTTGATAAAGGCTACCGGACTGGCGATATCGCCTCTGAAGGCTGCCAGTTGATGGGAACCGTAGCAATGGGTGATGCGGTTGTTGGTTGTTTGCTGAATTCATAACTTTTATTGCGTGACAGCCATTTCTGCTGCCTGCTCGCAGTGAAGATGGCTTTTTGGGGGAGAGCAGTATGAAAAAAGTAGGTTTTGTTGGCTGGAGAGGCATGGTTGGCTCCGTATTGATGGAGCGCATGCAGGAAGAAAATGATTTTGCCCGGTTACAGGGCAAAGGCGTAGAACCTGTATTCTTTACCACCTCTCAACTGGGACAGTCAGGGCCTGATGTTGGCGTTCCTGTGGGTGCATTACAGGATGCCCATGATGTTGATGCTCTCCGTGAAATGGACGTTATTATTTCCTGCCAGGGTGGCGACTATACGGGCAAAGTCTTTCAACCGCTTCGTGACAGTGGTTGGGAAGGGTACTGGATTGATGCTGCTTCCTCACTGCGCATGAAAGATGATGCAGTGGTTATTCTTGATCCGGTTAACCGTGATGTCATTGATCGGGCACTGAATGATGGCGTTAAGAATTTTATCGGTGGTAACTGCACGGTTTCCCTGATGCTGATGGCCATTGGCGGGTTGTTCCAGCAGGATGCAGTGGAATGGGTCAGTGCCATGACCTATCAGGCCGCCAGTGGGGCAGGTGCACGAAATATGCGTGAGCTGATCAGCCAGATGGGTTGCATTCAAGGCAATGTTGCCGCAGAGCTGGAGGATCCGGCCAGTGCCATTCTGGATATTGATCGCAAAACCTCGTCTCTGTTAAGAAGCGCTGATCTGCCGCAGAGTGAGTTTGGTGTTGCGTTGGCTGGTAGTCTGATTCCTTACATTGATAAAGAACTGGAGAATGGTCAGAGCCGTGAAGAGTGGAAGGCTCAGGCAGAGACCAACAAGATCCTGGGTCGTCAGGCTTCACCGGTTCCGGTTGATGGTGTGTGTGTTCGTATTGGCGCTATGCGCTGTCATAGTCAGGCATTGACCATCAAGCTGCCCAAAGACATTCCCATGGCGGATATTGAAGCGATGATTGCCGGTGCCAATGACTGGGTTTCAGTGGTGCCCAATCACCGCGAAGAAACCATTCAGCAGTTAACCCCGGCAGCCGTGACAGGCCGTTTGGACATTCCGGTAGGGCGTTTGCGCAAATTGAATATGGGCCCTGAGTATCTGACTGCGTTCACCGTGGGTGATCAGTTGTTATGGGGGGCTGCGGAGCCTCTGCGTCGTATGTTGACGATTCTGCTGTAATCAATTCTTCTTTTCGTGAAATCAGATCGCCGGAAATGTAACGCCTTCCGGCTTTTACTATATAACAATTAGAAGTTGAGTCATGATGCTTACGTAAGAATAGCTGACAGAATTTGCCAGCAACTTTGTCAAAGTGATTCCTCATTGTCTTCACTTGAGTATGTCGCTGATCAAAGCTGGTCGTGACGGCATTGAATTGGAGATGCCCTATGATGATCGTCTGGTCGGTAACCCGGAAACCGGTGTTATTCATTCGGGTGCGATCACAACGCTTATGGACTCTTGTTGTGGACTTGCAGTGTTTACCCGTATGGAGCAGCTGGAAGCCTGTCCGACACTGGATCTACGCATCGACCATATGAAAACCACCGAACCGGGAAAGCCGGTCAGAGCGTTTGCTGAGGCATACCATATTACCCGCTCCATGGTGTTTACCCGGGGTGTTGTCTATCAGGAGAGCCGCGATAAGCCCGTTGCTCATGCAGTTGGAACGTTTATGCTGTTGGGACGGAACTCCATGAAGTCGATGCAGGAACATTTTCAATGAAGTCAGAGTTTGCCAGGATCATCAAGGAAGCCCGTGACTCAAGAGATTACAGCATTCTGACCAATGGTATTCCCTATGCCAGCCTGATAGGAATGCAGTGTACGCCGATGGATGATGATGCACTGTTTACCTTGCCACATCAGATGAGCAATATCGGTAACCCCATTCTGCCTGCCATACATGGAGGGGTTATCGGTGGCTTTATGGAAATGTCAGCAGCACTGCATCTAATGCTGTTTATGGATGAACCGCGGTTGCCTAAAATTATTGACTTCTCGATTGATTACCTGCGGACAGGACAGCCAAAAGATACCTATGTCCAGTGTGAGGTTTGCCGTCAGGGAGCCAGGGTGGCTAATGTAGCGGTTACAGCATGGCAAGGCAAAAGAGAGCTGCCTATTGCTATAGCTCGCGGGCATTTCAAACTTTCCAGAGGGAGTGTTTGAATCGGACGCGAGAGAAAATGCTTGCTTGATGTAAAGGCTCTGTATACAGTCAGCGGTTTTTTATCATTTATGCTGTTCTGATTGAAGGTTGGATCAGGATCGCATTTATGTTTATGGATTTTTATGACTGAGACCTTCTTTTCATGAACCGAACGTACAATATTGCGATTTATGCTGCCGATACGCTGGCAGGCGAGGCTCTGGTTCGGCAATTAGAAGAGCAGCTGTTTGATGGTAAGCCGTTGCCAGTCATGGGTCTTCATCCACTCTGTGAATCCTCCCAATCTTCAGGTTCTGTTGAATTTCATGGCGAGACACTGGAATTTATTTCTGTGGATGATGCTGACTTTTCCTCTACGGACTTTCTGGTCATGCCTGCTGGGTGTAGTCGTAATGCGGAATTGATGACTCGGGCGATTGAAGGTGGCTGTGCCATTATTGATGCATCCAGGGGGGCTGCATCGCAAGGGTATACCTTGCCGGTCATGGCTGGCTTGAATGAGTATTTTATCGACGAGGCGGCGGATAATCGTTATTTTGCCGTGCCTGGATCTACCATTGCCAGCCTGTTGCCTGTGTTGCAAAAGCTTCATCAGCAATTCTCTCTTAGCCGCATAAACCTGGTTATCATGCAGCCGGTCGCCTCACTGGGGAAGAAGGGTGTTGATGCTCTGCGCCAGCAAACGATAGAGCTACTCAATGGTAAGCCGGTAGAACATGGTGATTTTTCCTGTCGTCTGGCTTATAACCTGATACCGGAGAAGGAAGCTGGAGAGGGTGAAGAGATCAGTAATGAAGCCAGTATACGAAATGAGTTACTGGTGGTTCTGGGAGAGGAACTGGACATCCGTGTGACCTGTATCACAGCCCCTGTATTTTTTGGTGATAGCTATATCATTGATCTGGATACTGTCCAACCGGTTGATATTCAGGAAATACAGTCTTTACTATCAGAACTTCCCCACGTATCAGTGTCTGATGGCTCGGATTTGCCCACCGTTGAAGATGCTGCAGGAAGTGATCAACTGCATATTGGTAAAATCCAGCAGAAATCGGATTATGGAACAGACTTGAGTTTTTGGCTTGTGGCCGATAGCCTCAAGAGAGGTGCTGTTCATACTGTTGAATTGATTGGGTTATTGATAAAAGACTTTGCTAAGTGATAACTTAGGCTAACTGCTTGGTGTTCCTTGCTGTGCCGGGAAAGGGGGCTGCTCTCGGCAGCTGGAGGCAGGAGGATCTCAAACAGTCTATCTATATAATAAGGATTCACGATGAGACTGCAAAAACTTGTAGTAGTGATGTCAGCGTTGGCAGGGGGTATTGCTTCAGTTAATTCCTACGCACTGGGTCTGGGGGATGTGAAGCTTTATTCTGCTTTGAATCAACCCCTGGTTGCTGAAATTGAGTTGATGCAAGTCAATGATCTCACTCGCAGGGAAATACTGTCCAATCTGGCCAGTAAGTCAGATTTTGAACGGGCAGGTGTTGAACGCCCTTTCATGTTAAATAATCTTCAGTTCAAAACAGAAGTCGGTCCGGATGGTAAAGGTATCATCAAGATAACCAGTTCAGGTCCTATTCACGAGCCCTATCTCAATTTTCTGGTTGAAGTGCACTGGCCCAGTGGCCGTCTATTGAAAGAGTATACCCTGCTTCTGGATCCTCCAGCCTTTAATGGGCAGGCTTCAGTGCCCGTTGTAAAGCCAAGTTCAGTACCGGCACATTATGGTACCAATCCTGTCTGGGATGAGCCGGCTACGACGAATCGCGATTACCTGCCATCTCCTGAACCGGTTGATTACAAAGATTATAATCAGCGTCAGCAAGTACAAAGAGTGTCTTCAGAACGAAATTATTCTGCTGCAGGAAGGAGTGGAAGTTCAGCCCAGACTTACCGGGTTAACCGCAATGACAGTCTCTGGGAGATTGCTGAAAGAGTACGCCCTGACTCCAGTGTAACAGTGCAGCAAACCATGCTGGCGATCCAGCGTGGCAATCCTCAAGCCTTCATTGATAACAACATTAACCGCCTCAAGAGTGGTCAAGTTCTCAGAGTACCGAGTCGTAGTGATATTACCCGTTTGACGGTGCGTGAAGCCATTGCCGATGTTTCCAGACAGAATCGTGAATGGCAGGGGCGCAGCCAGGTGGTCCAGCTGGATGCTACTCGCAGGACTTCTGCTGTCTCCCGGGATGCTCGAAAATCTGTGGATGGCAAACTGGCTATCGTCTCTGGGGAGTCAGCTTCAGGGCGTGGTCAGGACCTGGGTGGAGGTTCGGTGGAAGGCAATGCTGCTCTCCAAACTGAGCTGGCCATGACTCGTGAGCAGCTCGATAAATTGAGTCGTGAGAATGCAGAACTCAAGAGTCGATTAAAAGATCTTGATGACCAGATTGCTACCCTGAAACGTCTGGTTGCCATGAAAGATGACCAGATGGCAGCACTTCAGAGTCAGGGTGGGAAAAGCCAGAGTCAGGCCGAGCCAGTTACCAGGCAGCCGGTATCTGTTCAGCGCCAGCCTGAGCCTGTGAAAAAGCCAGGCATGATGGATGTACTATTTGGCAACCCTATGTTACTGCTTCTTCTGGCGCTGATCCCGCTGGGTGGTGCTGGCTGGTTATTCTATCAGCGTCGTCGAAAACAGCAGGAAGAGCTGGTAGATGAAGAAGATGAGATGGACTTTCAGCCACTTGACTTGAATGAGGAGGCACAGATTGATGCTTCCCCAAAGCCGGCAACCTCTCCCAGCGCTGAGGATGAGCTCAAGTTTGATGAAGCGCTGGCCATTGATGACTCAATTATTGAAGAAGTTGAGGCTGATGATGGAGAAACGACTCAGCAGACAGAAGATCCATTGAGTGAGGCTGATATTTATATTGCCTATGGTCGTTTGAATCAGGCTGAGGAATTATTGAGTCAGGCTATTTTCAATGAACCAGGGCGAGCTGACCTTAAATTGAAGCTGCTTGAGGTTCACTCTGAGAGTGGTGAACTCGACAAGTTTAACGAGGTGTTGGCAGACCTTGAAGCAACCGGTGATGCTAATGCTATCCGGGAAGCCGATGTGTTTAAGGCCAGATTCCCGGATGCGTTTGAAGGTGTATCTGCACCCGTTGAAGAAGATGATATGCCAGACCTGGATCTGGACGATCTTGAACTGGACTCTGATGAGCAGAATGTAGACTCCCTGGATGACTTGGATTTCGACCTGGATGATTTTGATGTGGGTAGTGAACCTGATCTGGCGAGTGAACAGCCTGTAGCAGCTGCTCAACCAGAGAAAAATCAGAATGAGGGGGATCTGGACTTTGATCTCGATGATTTGGATGACCTGGATCTTGAGTTCGGTTCAGAGTCTGAAGATGATCTTGCTCAGGATAGTGAGGCTGCATTCTCTGATGAGGGTGTATCCAGTCTTGAAGCTTCTCTGGATGATGATCTTGATTTCCTGTCAGAGGGCGATGAAGTTGCAACCAAGCTTGACCTAGCCAGGGCCTATATGGACATGGGCGATATGGAAGGAGCCTCAGCTATTCTGCAAGAAGTCATTGAGCAAGGCAGTGATGAGCAGAAGCAGGAAGCCGTGTCACTATTGGAGAGTGCTGGAGCTAACTAACATTCTTTTGATTGATTAAACCTTAATTTTTAAAAGAGCTCGTTATGGAGCTCTTTTTTTTTGGGAGGAGGAAGAGGCTGGTTATATGCAGTTGTTCATTTGAATTCATATTTTTCTGATTGATTGATCGGTCAATTTGTGACCCCTTAACTCCAATTATATAGCTATGGGCCACATAGCCTTGCAACGAAAAGTCGACAGCCCCTTGGTAGCTGAATGCTTGTGTTATCGAACAGGCCTCTTTGCTCCCATAATTGTAGCCAGCATATTAAGTGTCCAAAAAGTCAGAAATATTTGCTTCCATTTGAGTTAGCTACATAGCCTCGGTAGAGTTAGTAGGAAGCGGTTTGATATAAATGAATACGAGTATTCAAAATTGCAATGAGTACTGATACTCATTAATGCTTATAATGTGCCTGTTGGTGATTATCAAAATAAATAAGAGTTGGCTGATGTTGTAGGAGGTTAGAGAAGGCGAATAAATCTTATGATCAGAACTATTCACTCTGGCAAGGAGTTGGTTTGTTTTATGCGGACGGGTTCTTTGCCATCAATGATTTCTTGCATTAATTAAAAGAAGTATAACTAATGAAAACAAAACTAAAGCAAGTAGCGTTATTCTCATCGGTAATGGCCTCTATGGCCATGGGCTCAGTTTTTGCTTCTAACCCTGCACCATTGAATCCTTATCTGGCGGACTCCAATAATCCGATCGGGCATAATAACTCGGCACAGCAGACCAGTGTTCCAGGTGCTGGGCCAACCTCTCCAAGCCGTGTTCTGGATCCTTATCAGGATGTAACCTGGCTGGCATCAGGTACCTTCCAGTTTGGTCAACCGACTTCTGGCCCTTACCCTGACGGTCGTCGTGTTTTATGGGGAAGTGGAATTGATCGAATTGTGAAAATTGATTATGAAACTCATGAGGTATTATCAACCTATAAATTGCCAGGGCGTGATTACCTGAATATGGGTATGGGGCTGGAGGTATTTGAAAAACTGGACACGCTCGGTCCGGAAGAGGGGCTCAAGTGGATATTTCAGAATATCGCTCCTTTGATGGCAGACCTTTCCGGTGCTTATACGGTCATCAATAGTGATAATGAGTTTGTTATTGGTCGCAGTGATCTTATTGGCACTGATCCAGTCGATGATAGTGATATTTTCCGCAGCTCCATTAATGTTTATGGTGATGAGATTGAAGGGGATCCTGATTCACAGATAAAGAAATACGATACGGTTAACTTGTCGGATGAGGTTCAGGGCTCCCTGGTGGGTATGAATATGACCTTTGATGGCTGGTACATGATGATTGCTTGTGACGGAAAGCTGGTTGCCGTTTCAAAAAGGTTGAGAAGAATGAAAACCTTTGATATTGCCAGCATGATTGATGGTGTGGATAAGGTGACTGTCCGTAACTCGGTGACTATTGATAAAGACGGTGGTATTTATGTGGCTGCCGAGAATTATATGGTTAAAGTGATCTGGGATGGTAAACGATTCCGGTCCAGTAAGAGAGATGGAGCCTGGGTTGCAAAATACCCAAATGAAACCAAAGGGTCAGGCTCAACACCTTCTCTTATGGGATATGATAACGAAGACCAGTTTGTTGTCATTACGGATGGTAAAGAACATATGGGGATTGCGTTGTTCTGGCGTAATGAAATTCCCGAAGGGTGGGAGCCCCCTGAAGGCGTCAATGACCCCCGGTTTGCTGGTTACCTGAATACCTCTATGACTCCGCTTCACTAAGGTACTCAAACTGAGCAGTCAGTGCTTGTAAATGGCTATGGTGCCATGGTTGTCAACAATACACCTGTTAGCCGTCCTCAATGGTTCCCCGATGACCGTGATTCCATGATTGTTGGCTGGGCTGGGCATCATGATATTTACAAGCCTTACGGTGTTGAAAAGTTTGAGTGGGATCCCGTTGCTTGTCAGTTTAAATCTGCGTGGATTAATATGGATGTAAGCTCTCTCAATGCTGCGCCAACCATGGCCGCACAATCTGATATGGCTTATACCGTGGGTGCTCGTGATGGTAAGTACACCGTTGAAGCTATTGATTGGACGACCGGTGAAACGGCCAGAACCTGGACGTTGGGAAGTTCCCGTTTCAACAGCCTTTATGCAGGCATTTTGATTGATATGGATGGACGTTTACATTACACCAGTCTCTGGGGTAAGACCCGGCTTGAGATCGATTGATCTAAACCGTTGATGCATGCAATGAAAGGACAAAGGGCGCTATATTAGCGCTCTTTGTTTTTTTAGATACGAAATATTTGCTAAGTTGGCATGACATTGCCTTTCAGGCAGATAATTATTTAGGGGTACTCAGAAAGTCCTCTCTGGAGGGGCTTCTTCTGAGGGGGCGATCTGTTAGGATTCAAGCCGGTCTGTAAGCCTGTCTTCAGGTAAAAGGATTCTTTGTGGATCCTAATGCATTTTCTGAGTGATCAGTTCATCATACCCGTCTTTAGTTTTTCAGGTACTGTTCTCATATGCCCCGTTATGCCGCCAGTGTTCAATACGATGGCTCCCAGTTTTTTGGTTGGCAGATTCTCAAAACCGGTTTACCCACCGTGCAGGCTGCTGTAGAAGCTGCACTTTCAAAAGTAGCTAACCACTCTGTTTCCGTTATCTGTGCCGGAAGGACGGATGCCCGGGTTCATGGTTGTAATCAGATTATTCATTTCGATACGGATGCTGTTCGAACAGAGCGTGGTTGGGCCTATGGCGCGAATGCCAATTTGCCGGATGAGGTTGCCATCAACTGGGTAAAACCGGTTTCGAATGACTTTCATGCCCGGTTTTCTGCTCTCTGGCGACGTTATCGCTACGTTATTTATAACCATCCCATTCGGCCGGCACATCTGTTCAAAGGGGTGACCTGGAACTATCGGCCGCTGGATGTTGATCGGATGAAAGCGGCAGCTGAATACCTCATCGGTGAGCATGACTTTACATCCTATCGAGCCATGCAGTGTCAGGCGAAAAACCCGGTTCGAAATGTGACTCGGTTGGATATTTCCCGTCATGGGCCTTTGATCGTGATTGATGTTCAGGCGAATGCTTTTTTACACCATATGATTCGTAATTTTGCCGGCGTGCTGATGACGGTCGGCTGTGGTAAGCGTGAGCCCATTTGGGCGAAAGAAGTGCTGGATGCAGAGGATCGTGCCCAAGGTGGTGTGACCGCATCCCCCTGCGGACTCTATTTTGTCGACGTGGGGTACGACGATGTGTTTGATCTGCCCCCCAGTGAGTCAAACCCCCACTTTATTGCGCCGTTGATGCCTCTTTGAGTGCTTTTGAAGCATGAGGCTCTGTTGACATAAGGCTTTACGTGCCAACCTTTGGGCTCAAGGCAGAGTGGGGAACCCGTGACTACGTTGCAGGAACCTGAAAGACACGAGTATTTCTGACCTTCAGGTTATTTCTGCGTTATTGCGCCTTAGTACCGCTTGTGGGTATTGGTACTAGCACGCTGGCCTCAGCTGAGCCTGACAACCTTATGTTAACAGAGCCTAAATCTAATGCAGTAATCACCGAAGTGTTCTGCTAAGATCAATGGTCGCTCTGGGGATTTCCTATGGATTTTTCATATAGGCATTTTCCATCAGTCTGTCGGTAGTCATGCTTTATGGCCTCAACAGGCGGCTGTCCGTTCCAGATTTTAGAATGAAAGTTGAAAAATGGATGTATCTCCTCGTATAAAAATCTGCGGAATTACCAGTGTTGAAGATGGTCTGATCGCTGCTGAAAACGGTGCAGATGCCATTGGTCTTGTATTCTACCGCAAGAGTCGCCGCTACGTGACGGTTGAACAGGCTGTGGAGATTGTCCGGGCTCTACCTCCTTTTATTTCAGTGGTTGGCCTCTTTGTAAATCCCTCTGATGATCTGGTTCAATCGGTTCTGGGTTCGGTTCCGCTGTCACTGTTGCAGTTCCACGGTAATGAGCCGGAAACGGAGTGTTCCCGCTGGGGAGTGCGATACATGAAAGCGTTCCGGGTCAGGCCTGAGGTGCCGGTGTCAGAAATGGTGGCACCCTATGACACAGCCTGCGGTTATCTCCTGGATAGCTACAAGCCCGGTGAAGTTGGTGGTACGGGAGAGTCGTTTGACTGGGATTTGATTCCCCATGAGCTGAATAAGCCTGTAGTTCTCGCTGGAGGCTTAAGTCCTGACAATATCGCTCAGGCAATTAACAGGGTTCGACCCTATGGAGTTGATGTCAGTAGTGGTGTAGAGAGCCAGCCTGGCATTAAGGATCACGACAAAATCAAAGCCTTCATCAAGGCGGCGGGAAAATGATGGTCGATCAAGAAAATTCTGAGTCTTTGTTTAATGCTTCTCGTGCAGAAGTGTATGACCAGCCGGATTTAATGGGACACTTTGGCCGTTACGGTGGCCGTTTCGTGGCTGAAACCCTGATGGGTGCTCTGGAAGAGCTGGACAGCACCTGGCGTGAGCTCTGGCATGACAAGACTTTTCAGGAAGATTTTGATCGGGACCTGGCCGATTTTGTTGGACGACCTTCGCCGCTTTATCTGGCAGAACGCTGGACGCGTGAGTGTGGTGGCGCAAAAATCTATCTGAAGCGTGAAGACCTGAACCATACTGGCGCGCATAAAATCAATCATGCGGTTGGTCAGGCTCTGCTGGCCAAGCATATGGGTAAAACCCGGATTATTGCGGAAACCGGTGCTGGCCAGCACGGTGTTGCTTCCGCTACCGTGGCGGCCCGTCTTGGGCTTGAGTGTGTGGTCTATATGGGGGCTAAAGACGTTAAGCGTCAGGCGCTGAATGTTTATCGCATGAAATTGCTAGGGGCTACGGTTATTCCTGTGGAAACCGGTTCTCAGGCCCTTAAGGATGCCATTAACGAAGCGCTAAGGGACTGGGTAGCGCGACCGGAAGATACCTTTTACCTGCTGGGTACGGTTTGTGGTCCGTCCCCTTATCCTGAAATGGTGCGTAACCTGCAGAGCATCATTGGTCGGGAAGCCCGTCGACAGATTCTGGAAAAGGAGGGACGTCTTCCTGATGCACTGGTTGCCTGCGTCGGTGGTGGCTCAAATGCCATGGGGCTTTTTCACGAATTTATCCAAGATAAGGATGTTAAATTGTACGGTGTTGAAGCGGCAGGTCATGGTGTTGATACCGACAAACATGCTGCCCGAATGAGTTCCGGCAGGCCGGGCGTGCTTCAGGGTGCAAGAACTTACCTGATGACCGATGAGCACGGACAGATTATTGAGAGTCATTCTGTTTCAGCGGGTCTGGATTATCCAGGGGTTGGGCCAGAGCATAGCTATTTAAAAGATATTGGTCGTGCTGAATACCCAGCCGCTACGGATGATGAAGCGCTGGCTGCCTTTAGAAAGCTGACTCGTCTTGAGGGCATTATGCCCGCGTTGGAAAGTGCTCATGCCCTGGCATGGGTTGATAAACTGGCGCCCACGATGGATAAAGATCAGATTATTATCTGTAACCTGTCTGGCCGTGGTGATAAGGATATTCATACCGTTGCAGCCATTGATGGTCTCGAAGTATAAGGTGGGCACAGCATGAGTCTTGAAACGAACAGAATTAAAACGTGTTTTGAAGCACTCCGGGGGCGTGAGCGTAAAGCGCTGATTCCTTATATTCTTGCCGGTGACCCTCCGGGTAAAACGGTGGACGTCATGCATCAGCTGGTGGCCAGTGGTGCAGATATTATTGAGCTGGGGTTCCCATTCTCCGACCCGGTAGCGGATGGTCCGGTGATTGCCCAGGCTCATGAGCGTGCTGTATCACAAGGTGTTACATTGTATGACGTTTTTGCAATGGTTTCTGAGTTCAGGGAAAGGGATAATGTCACACCGATTGTCCTGATGGGCTATCTCAACCCGGTAGAGATCATGGGGTACGAGCGTTTTGTTGAGCTGGCGTGTCAGGCAGGTGTTGATGGTGTGCTGATGGTGGATCTTCCTCCGGAAGCGGCGGGTGATTTGCTGGGCATGCTTCATGACCGGGGGATGGACATGATCAACCTGATTACACCAACGACATCCGATGAACGTATTGCAAAGATCTGTGGTGTAGCCAGTGGTTATCTCTATTATGTTTCCCTGAAAGGGGTGACAGGAGCCGCAATCCTTAATACAGCTGAGGTTGAGGAAAGGGTTAATCATATCCGTCGGTTTGCCAGTGTGCCTGTTTGTGTGGGTTTTGGTATTTGGGATGGTGAGTCTGCAGCGGCAATTGGTCGGACAGCCGATGGCGTCATTGCGGGCAGTGTACTGGTTTCTGAGCTGGCTAAATATGGTAGTGAGGGGCAAGCCTCAATTAACCGTGTTTCCAGCAGAATTGCTGAAATGCGCTCAGCTATGGACAGATAAAGTTAGGGAAGTGGTTTGATATTTCTCAAGCTGCTTATCCCGGAGAGCTTTTTTGTGAAAGGCTCTCTATGAAACTGTCTAAAAGCATATTGCGCATCTGATCAACCTATCAGGTTCTACGAAATTAAAAGCCTCGCTTTTTAGACAGTTTCACAGATGACAGGATGAATGAATGAGCAACTGGTTAGTCAATAAACTGATTCCATCGTTATCGCGTTCTGCCACTGAGCAGAAAAGCAGCAGTGTGCCGGAAGGCTTGTGGCGCAAGTGTGTGAAATGTGAAGCGGTCCTTTATCGGCCTGAGCTGGACAGAAATCTGGGTGTGTGTCCTAAGTGTCAGCACCATATGAGAATCAATGCTCGTACACGGCTGGATTACTTTCTTGATCGTGAAGGGAAAGAAGAGCTATTTTCTGACCTAGAGCCCAATGATCGGTTGAAGTTCCGTGATACGAAAAAGTATCGTGATCGTCTTGCTGCGGCGCAGAAGCAAACCGGTGAAAAAGATGCCCTGGTTGCCATGCGTGGTACGGTAGAGGAGGTCCCGGTAGGGGTTGTTGCGTTTGAGTTTGCTTTCATGGGCGGCTCCATGGGGTCTGTGGTGGGTGAAAAGTTTGCCCGTGCAGCAGAGCTTTGTCTGGAAGAAAGGATGCCTTTGATTTGTTTTTCTGCCAGCGGGGGTGCTCGAATGCAGGAAGCGCTGTTTTCTCTGATGCAGATGGCGAAGACCAGTGCTGCACTGGAAAGAATGAAGCAGGCAGGTATTCCTTATATTTCTGTGATGACTGATCCTGTTTATGGTGGCGTATCTGCCAGTCTTGCTATGTTGGGTGATGTTAATATGGCTGAGCCTGGTGCCTTGATTGGCTTTGCGGGCCCCAGGGTTATTGAACAGACTGTACGCGAAAAGCTTCCTGAAGGCTTTCAGCGAAGTGAATTCCTTTTGGATCACGGTGCAATCGATATGATTGTTGCGCGGTCTGAAATGCGATCCACCATTGCACGCCTCTGTCGCAAGATGCAGGGTAAGCCTGACTCGGATGTAGAATTTTCTGACACTGCTGCTGATACTGTTGAAGTTGCGTAATCTTTCCAGGCCGGTTTTCTTCAAACCGGCCTTTTTCTTTCTATAGAATTGCGTATTATTCTCTGTTCTTGTTGTTCTATACCTACCTTACGGCCGTCTGGAGATGTGACGTTGTCCTCTATTGAAAACTCTTTTGAAAGCGCTTTTGAAAAGAAGGCAAAGAGCCTTTCTCAGTGGTTAGCCTGGATGGAAGAAACCCGGCCGGAGCACGAGTACGATTTTGGTTTGGATAGAATTCGGCTGGTGGGTGAGAAGCTGGGTTTACTCAAGCCAGCACCGTTTATCATTACGGTTGGAGGAACGAATGGTAAAGGTTCTACGCTGGCTGTTCTTGAGGCCATCTTGTTGGCTGCTGGGTACAAGGTAGGATTGTTCACATCACCCCATTTTCTCAACTTTAACGAGCGAATTCGTATCAATGGAGAGTTGGTGGGTGATGACTGGCTCTGTGACTCTTTCGAGAAGATTAATGATGGCCGAAAAACGACATGGCTAAGCTATTTCGAATTCGCCACGTTGGCAGCAGTTGACTGCTTCAAGAGGGCGGAGGTCGATATAGCGCTCATGGAAGTTGGGTTGGGTGGGCGGCTGGATGCAACGAACGTAGTTGACCCGGATGTATCGGTGATCACTACGGTAGCGCTCGATCACCAGGAGTACCTGGGCTATAGCATTAAAGCCATTGCCAAAGAGAAGTCTGGAATATTTCGCGCAGAGAAGCCGGCTGTATTCGGTGATCACCCCGTACCTCATGCGGTAACCGAGATGGCTGAACGTCTGGCTAGCCCGCTTTATTGCCGGGGGAAGGCATTTTCATTAGAAAGACTGGGTAGTCATTGGAATTGGTCAAGTGCTGGTGGTTTGAAGCTTGAAAACCTGCCTGTTCCCAGTGTCGTGATTGATAATGCGGCGACAGCAATACAGGCGCTTCAGTTCTTGCCAGATCCGATTTCGGCTGAAGCGGTGAAAAAAGGGCTGTCAAAGGTAGCTGTCACTGGGCGATTCCAGAAACTTGTTATGAAGAATGACCTGGATGAGCCTGTTGAGGTGATTCTTGATGTTGCCCATAACCCACAGGCTGCAGAAATGCTAAAGCAAAGGCTTGATGAGTCTCCAGTAGAGGGTGAAACCAGGGCGGTGGTTGCCATGTGTAAAGATAAAGACTACATGGCAGTGGTCAGCTGTTTAAGTGACAACATTGATAAGTGGTATGTTGCTCAGTTTGATTCCCCAAGAGCATTGCCGGTTGATGAGCTTTCAGAAATGCTGAGAGCTCGAGAATTCTCAGTAAAAAACTATCAGAGTGTTGCAGAAGCTTTGGAGCATGCATTAGGGAACTCAAATCCAGGGGATCGTGTTTTAGTGACGGGTTCATTTATGACGGTATCTGCTGCCTTGACCAGTGGTCACTAAATTGAAACTATATAACCACTATTCTTAATTTTTTCCTGTCATGGATTTCTGGAGCGTATCTTGGGTGAGGGGCTTAAGCAGAGACTGATCGGTGCCGTCGTATTGCTGGTTTTATTGATTGTTCTCGCGCCTGCGCTTTTTACAGGAGGCGAGACTCATCCTCTGGTTTCTTCAACACCTGTCCCTGTGACTCCTCCTCTTGAGCCGCCACCGGTGCCTGTTTTTGTGGATCAGCTCGGTGTTACTCCAGATGTTGTGGAAGTGATATCTTCGTCTTCTGAAACTGTTCTTGAACCGGAACAAAGTGATAATGAAAAACCTACAGGTGTGGATGGTAATGGGCACCTGAAAGCCTGGTCTTTGCAGTTGGCAACGTTTGTAGATAAAACCAATGCCCGTAACCTGGAAAAGCAGCTTAAAGGTAAGGGGTACAGCGCCTACCAGAAAAAAATATCTACTGAAAAGGGTAAGATTTTTTATCGGGTATACATAGGCCCTGAAGTGCGGCCAGATGAGCTTCAGCAGCTAAAAGTTACCATCAAGAAAGACATGGGGCTTGAGGGGATACTTGTGCGTTTTGTTCCGTGATTGGGTAGGTAGTTGTGGTTATTTTTCATAGATAAGCCGTGATTACTTTTTGAGTGTCGTGTAGAATTCTTCATTTCTTGAAATAGAGCTGTAATGGATTAAGGCCTTGGAAATGGCCTTTTTGCGTTTTATGAAGTGTAGTGAAAATTCTGATGCAACATGGGTTTAGTAAAGACTCGTTGTGTCCCGCAAAGTTGTTTCGGCATATGCTTAAGTCGACGGGCGGTAGCGTTATTTTTGTTTGGTTCAATCAGTTGGCTATTCATCAGGAAGCAAGGCCAGGTTCTGCATTTTATCTCAACGGAATCAAACTTTTTCCTCGATTAAGATCTGTTACTAAGCAATGAGCAGCAGCTTCTATGACTTCAGGGGGCATAGGGTCTTAGTAGAGGTTATGTGTTCATCAAGCTCATCTCTAAAAACTACAGTAAAACTTTATGTCCATCCCCAGGTAGTGCAGGGAAAACGCATGAAAGTGTCCGAATTCAGAGGGCTAGAACGATATAGTTGTATTTACGTATAGGTTAAAATACACAACCATTGTTCATATATCTATAATTGCTACCTAATATGACAATGAAATGAACGCTTTCAATCTGATGGAAAACCTTTCAATTATTTATGATCCAAGGCAGTCAGGAAAAGTTGAGCATAAACTTTCTGATATTCTGTTATTGACCATTTGTGCTGTTATTGCTGGCGCAGAGGGCTGGGAGGAAATTGAAAACTTCGGATTGGAAAGGCTGGATTGGTTAAAACAGTATGGTGAGTTTAACAACGGAATTCCATCACACGATACTATTGCGCAAGTTATTAGTATTATTGACCCTAAGCAGTTTCAGCACTCTTTCATTGAATGGATGAAGGCATGCCATAAAATAACAGATGGTGAAGTTTTTGCCATTGATGGAAAATGTGCAAGAGGCTCATATCATAAAGGAAAAAATAAAGGTGCAATTCATATGGCCAGTGCATTTTCCGCTGCTAATGAAGTGGTATTGGGCCAAATTGAAACCGATGATAAAAGCAATGAAATAACTGCGATCTCAGAGTTGTTGAATCTTCTGGAGCTCAAGGGGTGTCTGGTGACGCTCGATGCTATGGGGTGTCAGAGAGATATAGCTCAAAAGATTGTCGATAAAGGTGCAGACTATCTTCTTGCGGTAAAAGGCAATCAGGGAAAGCTTCACGAGGCATTTAAAAATCACTTCTCAATGGAGAAGATTAATAAATGGGAAGGCGACACCGGTCGAACTGAATAGAAAAACCAAGTGTGAATGGAGAGCCGTCTTTACCTTGTAAACGATGTATTTGTTAATTTCTCGATCGACTGGAAAGGAATAAAAAAACTGGGTATTGCTTTATCAGTCCGAATGGAAGGAAATAGTTTTAATACTGATAACATCAGTATCCGTTATTTATTTCATCTGGTGAATTGAGCGCTGAGAAATAAGCAAAAGCTACCAGAGAGCATTGGTTTATAGAGAATAAGCTCCATTGGAAGATGGATATTCCAATGAGAGAAGATGATTGCCGAATTAGAAGAGGCAATGCTCCTGAAATGTTATCAGGTGTCAGACGCGTTGTAGTCAATTTGTTGAACAATACGAAAATGTTTAAGGCTGGTTTCAAACGGAAGCAAAAGAAAGCCGCGATGAGTACACACTACCTCTCTGAGGTACTGATAGTCTGCGGAGCTTCATAATCTTGTTGTGTAGGTAAGTGGGTAAAGACTATAACTGGCATAGTTAAACAGTACTAAGGATAGATTAGGGGCCATTTCAGAGAGAGGTTGTCTATAGACTAGGGGAAAATCATGAAAGCGCCCGAAGCTACTGGTTTCGAACAGGTGGGTATA
>OODV01000370.1 GCA_900299555.1 uncultured Endozoicomonas sp. | reverse complement strand
CCCTGAACATCTGTCTGAAGTCCTCGCGGGGTGCGGGGTTTCATGATTTTTCCCTGGGGCCATCGGCATTAATGCACAGGTCATCCGCCAGCACCACACCAAAAGGCTGGTCGCCAATCAGCGGTTCACCGGAAAGGATGGCATGGCCCAACCCTTTCATTTCCCGCTGGCGGGTATAAGAGAACGTACAGCTATCAATCAATTCTCGAATATTGGTCAGCAAGGATTCTTTATCCGTACCGGCAATCTGGTGTTCCAACTCGTAGTTGGCATCGAAGTGATCTTCCAGGCTGCGCTTGCCCCGACCGGTCACCATGCAGATATCGGCCATGCCTGCCTGCAGGGCTTCTTCAACGCCGTATTCAATGAGCGGTTTGCTGACGATGGGCATCATCTCTTTGGGCATGCTTTTGGTGGCAGGGAGAAAGCGGGTGCCGTAACCGGCGGCGGGGAATAAGCATTTTTTGATCATATAAGCCCGATCGTATAATTATTGACAAAACGTGATCTATCAACCATTTTGTATGTACATAAGGCACACAATAATGATATGAAAGTATTTAACTGGAATTGTGAAAAAAACGCATGGCTCAAGGCCAACCGGGGCATCTCATTTGAAGAGATCATTTTTCACATAGAAATGGGTGGGGAGCTGGCAATTACTCATCACCCGAATCAGGCGAAATACCCTAGCCAAAAGATATCGATTGTTCAGGTTGAAGACTATGTCTATCTGGTACCCTTTGTGGAATCAGAAAAAGAGATATTTCTCAAAACCATCATCCCCAGCCGTAAAGCAACAAAACAGTACCTGGGAGGCACCCCATGAAACCAAGTAAACACGAGTTACAAGAAGAACAGGAAATTCTAGATGCGTTTGAAGCGGGAGAACTCGAACCCGTTGATAATCCGGAAGCCATTCAACACACTCATCAACAGGCAGCAGCGAACACCTTTAAAAAAGATGCACGGTTGAATATTCGCCTGAGCAGCCGCACACTGAGAGCCCTGCAAAAAATGGCTCTGGAAGAAGGCATACCCTATCAGACCATGATTGCCAGTGTGCTCCATAAATACGCAGAAGGCAGACTTGTCCCCAGTGAGAATATCTCAGGCAAACAGTAGAAAACGTCTTGTTCAGAAAACTGACTACTGATAACTGCCCACTTTCTTAACCATCTTACTCACCGTGGAATAGTGCAGCCCAAAAAAATCCGCGATGGCCTTCTGGGTATAACCACCGGAGGCATACGCAGCACAAACCGCCTCCGCTGGAGAATCAAAACTGGCCCGGTAAAACTCAAGGGGGCTGGCCGGTTTACGCTTCTGCTTGTGTGGGACTTCGGAGAGGGCCTTACCTTTCACCGGCTTTTCAATATACTGCTGCTGATCGGCCACAAAACGGTCATCCCCCAGGTAAATCTGCTGCTTCAGGTGTAGCCAGATATTGATGCCAACACCCGCCAGCACGAAAGCAACAAACCGTTCACAGGCTCGTTCACGGTCATCAGAGAACAGACGTAACATCGCATCCGTCGACAACCAGTCTGGAGAATCCATTTCACCGAGAGTATAACGGTAACTGCTCCACAGCCACTCAGCAGGATGATCCACCATTTTGGCTCGAACCGGGTTTAACACCACGTAGCGGCTCAACTCCATTAGGTAAGCTGACTTATCCACCAGAATGGCCTTGTAGCGACCTTGAAACAAATGCCCTACCCGCCCATAACAACGATTAAAGCGCGTGGTATAAACACCATTCAACTGTCGCATACCCGCCGAAAGATTACCGTCCGGCGTTTCCACCACCAGATGATAATGATTGGTCATCAAACACCAGGAATGAATCACCCAGTTAAACCGGTCACAAACCTCGGCCAGCACATCAAGAAACCGGCAAAAATCCGCCTCTTCCCGATAAATCGGCTTACGCTCATTCCCCCGCGACGTCACATGATACAGCGCACCCGCATACTCAATCCGCAACGGCCTGCTCACTCTTATACCCCCAAGTCATAAACAAAGAGCTATAAAAGTAGAACAGGTCTAAGGAGTGTCAAGAATCAAGACCTGACCCCGGTTTTCCGTTAGACAAGAAAAGCAAAAGCGGTTAATCAGTGTAAGAAGCCTGCAACGAGTTTCGTGGATAAAGTTCAAATGATGGCATAAAAGGTAAGACCTGCACTCCCTTGAACCTGACCGGGGTCAGGGCCCATAGAGGCCGAAGACTGATGAGGTGGGAGTGAGCGGATTCCATCAGGGCCAGAGGCATTGAGCCCTCACCCCAAAGGCCGGATATATGGAAGCATTACTCTTTAACGTCATTGTCGAAAACTTTTCCTTGCATCGCGGGGCGGACCATATATGACCCCGGTTTTATAGTTTATAGTATTTTATTTTGATTTTTGAGCCCCTCTTCTATTTGAGCAACTACAACTAAAAATTCAAACATCCCCATATAGAAGGAAACGATAAACCCAGCCCTCCCTTCCAAAAAACCAAGTCTGAAAAAATATTGATAGCCAAACCTTAGAAAAGGGCGAAAAAAACCAAGCCTAGCAACAGCTCTTTTCATAACTCCTTTCAGGCCCGGCTTATTAAAATAATCGCCATCTTTTTTATTTGTAAGCTGTTGATATGTACTTTTACCTATAAACTCTGCATAGCGTGTTTGCTTTTCCATAAACCTTCTCATCCCATGAGAATTAAAATAGTGAATTAATTTTAATTTAATATCCTTGGATCTAAGGTCTGTATCGATATATTCACCAACAGCAGATGTAAATTTTTCACCCCTTTTAATTATTCGGTCATGCCAGTTTGGATACCCCATAGACTTTATCATTTTTCCATGAAGATGGTAAATCAGAGGAACACTAATTACTGAGCAATGTTTATTTTTATCAATACAAATCTGAAGATTGCTATAGAAATCTTCAGAAAGATGCTCATCTGCATCGACAAAAAAAATCCAATCTGCATCTGTATCTAAATGATCCATCGCCCAGTTTCTTTGAATAGCGGCGGAATATCTACCTACTTGCTGATTAACATAGGTCTTGACATTAAGAGACCTGGCAAGCTCAAGAGTTTTATCACTACTTCCTGAGTCAAGGACATGCACATCACTGAAACCAACTAAAGATTTAATGCACCCTAGAATATTAATATCTTCATCTAATGTTAAGATACAAATGGCAACCTTGTGATCCATTCTTTACCAAAACCTCTAGAAATTAAAAAGTTACAAACAGCGGCAAGCAAAAGAGAAATAGCAATAAGGTATAGGATATGAATATACCCTAAATCAAAAAATGCCGCTAAAGATATAGAGCAAAGCTGAACAAAAAGCCTTATAAACTCTGCAATATTTACGTCAATCCCATGAGCCCCTTTTTTTCTATTTGTGATAAAGGTATATGTATAAGAGAGCCTGGAAAGCAAATATAAAAACAAACAGAAGAATGGTATGTATACGCCATAGGGAATATATTGCGACAAGTCATCATGACTTGAGATTACAAATATCACAAGAGATTCAAAGAAAGCAACTATAGCAATCAGCAGGAAAATAAACTTACCATATCTATCTAAAATCGAATTATTAGAATACAGAACTCGATTTAAAAAAAGCTGATTAAATGACGCAGGAAGACTAACAACATAAAAGACCAAAGCAAATTGACCTGCCATATTCTCTGGAAACAGAAAATAAACAGCTGGAACAATAGAATAAAAACTAGCCTGAGATAGAAAAATGGCTAGCTTACTTTTATAAAGACCAGAAAATTCTTTTCGTATTTTAACCTTGTACCTTAAAGCCAAAAATAAAAATACGAGAAAGATAACCCCATAGCTTAGATATGCTGAAATTTTAGAGTCGATTCCAAAATTAACTAGACATAATAAAGATAATAAACTGATAGTATTCAATAACTCTGTAAGGCCAAGCTGAGCATTCATGTTGTTTATGGTAAAATATACAGAAAAATACTCATAGAACCCAAAGAAAAACAAAGCAACGATAACTAAACCAACTTCAAATAAAGAAAAATCTTGAAAAAAAAGAAAGCTAAGACAAATTACCACAATTATCAGACTAAAATAATCAATTGATATTATATGTTCTCCTTTATATAAATTTGGATAAAGCCGCAAATAGCTGCCAAACAGCTGCGACCCCAGCATCGATGAAATACTCCAAAGTGTAGCAAGCCAAGCATAGTTATCTGGCGAAACGGCACTGGAAATTGAGATACGAATAACAGAAAAGCCAATAGCAAAAAAAAGGCTAATTACGAACAAGATCATATATGTCAAACTACTCGTATTAAATTTTTATTTGGTCTAACTCTCGTAAGCTTTTCCGTACACTGCAATGTAACCCAGGGCTTATCAAAGTTTTCTGCCAAAATAGCACCATGATAACGTTCGGTAATGATCAAATCTGCATTCTTCACCTTATTTAGAGTATCTGATATTTTTTCGAAATCATAATTAATAACTTGTGTCTCATAAGACTTATCAGATAATAATTTAGAAATAAGCTTCGATCTAAGGACATCACCAGGCTCTTGACAAAACAAATAAACCATCTTCCCACAGTCAATTTTTGAAATATTTTGAATTATCTGCGCTATATCCTTATCTACCTTTTTTGACTTTCTCACACCTGGCTCTGATATAAACCAGAAAATGTAGTTTTCACATTTTGGTTCACCTTCTTCCGTGAGATATTCTAAATTTGTTCTATTTCTATATACTCTGTCGTATTTGTAGGAAAAGTTGACATTTTTGCTGATATATCTGCGAACGTATCTATATGAGAGATTATCTCTAAGTGACACATTACTGCACTGATTTAAAATTTTTACAACAAACCAACGCCACCATTTTCCAACCTTTAAATCGAGCCCAACAGAATCGATAGTAGATATTTTGTTCAGTTTTTTTCTTATAAATAATAGAAAAAAAAGGAACAATAATTTCAGATACGACTTTTTCCTTTCATAAGAAAAAATATTTCCACCAGTTGTCACAAATGAATCAGATAAGAGTAACATTTTAAATAATATATAACCATCACATTCCTCGAAGTTGCCTACAGAATATTTTGATTTTCGGGAATATACCTTTTTATATTTATTTGACTCAGTTTTTAAAAAAGCCATAGCCATCAGATCGTCACCAATATTACCTAAGCAATGGTAACCAAAAAGGAAACAGTTATTGTTTGTCATGGCAATCAATAAATCCAATTAGTAAAAATTAATCTATCCCAAGTTTCACTATGGAATAAGAAATACGAAGATATAGTGATATGAACTATTGATGCAGAAACCCCAACTACTCTAACCAACAGCTCATTGCTTTTTACAAGTTCAAAAACGTAAAATGGAAAAAAAACCATAAAGTAATGCATGTATCTTTCTGATGCAGCGGGCATAGTTATCGCAAATAAGGAAGATATCGATAATATTATTAAACAGGGATAGAAATAAGCGTTCTCAGATATTACCATGCCTTTGCTTTTCACTTTATCAAAAGCAATCCAAACCAATAAAAAAGAAAAGAAACCATATAAAACACGAAGGCCCGCCATTTTTGTTGTCGTTGATGAGTAAATATCTACAGCCTCTTGAAAGAAAGAGGCTGTTTTTAAAACTATCAATAATGCTAGCAAACCCATCAGTATTAATACCACAATCATGGCTAAACTCATTTTCTTTATTTTCTCAATAAACAATAATGGAGCCGCTAATATTAACGCTGAATTAAAATGAAAGGTTATTGCTGCTAGATATAACTTTTTTTTATCATATTGAAATGCAAGCAATATTAAAAATGACGCAACCCCCTGTCTCCAGACATTGAAAAAATAACCAAAAAACGTAGAATTTAAAACAAGCATCAGAATAAGCAATATAAAGTATGGGCTTGATGTTTCATT
Source organism: uncultured Endozoicomonas sp. (assembly GCA_900299555.1). Taxonomy (GTDB): domain Bacteria; phylum Pseudomonadota; class Gammaproteobacteria; order Pseudomonadales; family Endozoicomonadaceae; genus Endozoicomonas. The sequence goes on along the minus strand of OODV01000370.1, from coordinate 26,635 downwards.
CCAAACACACATTAAAAACAAAACACAAAGAAAAATAAAAAAACCCATAAAAATATAATTATTACTAACAAAAAAGTTAATAACAAAGGAGAGAAAAATAAACCCAATATCTAACCCCCACCTCTCACCTGCGTCTATTGCCTTTTCAATAGTTTCTGAATTCTCTGTAGCTTTGATGTAGTAAAAGGGGTCTACTAATTTATACTTTTCCATATAAAAAACATATAGACAAAAAAACAAAGCCCCCCCAAAAATCAACAATCTGTTTAAAATTAAAGTCTGATGCATTATTCTTTCCTGCACTTTGAAATCTAATGTGCCTTTAAACTATTTTACTAATATGTATTTATTATTTCCTCAAATACCTATAAATCCGCTTCCGATTCTCAACACTAACCACCCTGGACCCCGCCCTCAACATCATCGAACTATAAGCCTCAAACCCTTTTGCCACGCCAAGATTATGCTTAATCCGACTCAACTTAAGCTCACTCTTGAAATATTCACGGCCACCACGCCGCTCAAGCATTCCCTGTCCTGTCCTGGCGAAAACAAGAGAATCTTCAAGATTGCGGAATTTATACCCTTTAGCCAGCATCCTCAGCCAAAGGTAATAATCTTCCATATAGGCCAGATGAAGATACCCACCAGAATCAATAACAGCGGCTTTTTTGTAGACCACGGTCATATGATTCATCGGGTTTCTTAACTTGGAAAACTTTCGGATTTCTTCATCGCTCAGTGGAACCTTTTTAACCGATGTTACATTGTCAGGCTCACCGTCAAACTCATCAATCCAGCTACCTAAACAAGCAAGCTCTTTATCTTCATCAAAGCATTTCACCTGTTTTTCAAAACGATCTGCTCGGCAAATATCATCGGTATCCATTCGAGCAACCAGATCATATTGGCAATGCTCTAAACCGTGTTGCAAGGCTTTTCCTAATCCCACATTTTCTTTTAATTTAATGATTCTGATTGGAAGCTTAACCTGCCATTCATCTATAACGGCTGTTAATTCATTCGTCACAGGCCCATCATAAACGACCACTATTTCATCAGCTGGTAACGTCTGCTGAGATAAACTCTCTAAACATTGTCGTAAATAATCGGGTTGCTCATTACTGTAAAGAGACATCAGAACTGAGAACTTCATAGGAATAGACAGCCGGTAGTTTGATAGTTAATTGAAGAAATGACTTCTCGCATCAAAAAATTGAATCAAGTCCCCTTCCCAAACAAAACCGTTGTCACCGTCTTCCCCAACACCTTCAAATCCAGCCACAACGACTGATGTTTGACATAAAACATATCGTACCGATGTTTCCAGATAGCATCTTCCACCGAAGCCCCATAGGGATAACAGACCTGGGCATAACCGGTCACGCCGGGGCGCACCGCATGGCGAAACCGGTAATAGGGAATCTCCTGCTCCAGCTGATCAATAAACACCTCCCGCTCCGGCCGTGGCCCCACCATGGACATTTCACCTTTCAGCACATTAATCAGCTGGGGCAACTCATCAATCCGGGTCTTACGAATGATCTTGCCAATACGGGTAACGCGCATGTCGTTTTTGGTGGCCCATTGGGCACCAGACTTTTCAGCGTCGGCCGCCATCGACCTGAATTTGATCACGGTATAAAGCTGGTTGTATAAACCGGTGCGCTCCTGGGTAAAAAACACCGGCCCTCTGGATTCCAGTTTGATCAGCAGTGCCGTAATCAAACCCACCGGAATGGCAATGGGTGCCAATAACAATACAAACAGCAAATCAACCATGCGTTTCGGAATGGTGTGGTGCTTATGCCGCAATACCGAAAACTGTTTGCTATGAATGTAAAAGTCGCTATTGAGCAGGCGTACTTCAGTGTATTTAAACCGCTCTTCAATGGCCTCAACCAGTGAGAGTATCCGTGCTCCGTATTTCAGTTTTTTAACCAGAAATTCTCGATGTGCAACATTCAGTGTGCGGATGTAATAGTGGCAAATGGTTTTGCCACGGGCTTCTGCCGTGGTGAGCGAGTAATCATTCAGCACATAGTTGATCTTTTTGTCTTCAAGCACATGGCGCACCAGCGCGACTTTTTCTATGGGGGTATACACATACAATGGCTTGGTGCGATCAAAATCCGTCTTTTGATAAACTTTATCCAACCCGCTGTGCTGTTTCAGCTCAACATCAATATGGTACTGGACGCTTTTAAACAGCCCCGCTTCTCCCGGCTGGGCTTTTGGTGTCAAAGATGCATAGTCAAGCGTTTCACTCTCTTCCGGCTTAATGACTTCGTAATAGGGCTCTTCTTGAACAAGCTCCAGCTTTACGGACTTCTTTTTTTTTGCCGATGGTTTGGAATCGGTAAAGGAATGTAATTCTGGCATGAGTTAAATGTTCTGGTAGACGGTTTGTAAAAGAAAGTGGGTAGAAAAAGCAAAAAAACAGAAAAAGCAGAAAAAAAAAAGAAAAAAAAGAAAAAACAGAAAAAGCAGTTGAGAATATTCAGTGGGCAGCAAAAGACTGATAACCCGTCTTATCTTTTTCTGCCAACTGCTCACTGAAAACTATTAACTATTAACAATTAACTACTAACTACTAACTACTAACTACCTATTCAGAATCCGGGCTTTCATTTTCATCAAGACGATTAACGTTACGCATCACGTCTTCTGCAAAACCGTTAATATCATTAATATGATTTTCGATAACCGATTTAAGAATATCGATATTCAATTTTTGATATTCGTGCACCGCTATATTCCGAAACCCCACCATTTTTTTCATACTGCCAGTGAGTGGCGCAGAAACCAGGCCATTATCGCCCAGCAGCTGAAAGGATTCTCTGGCATTCTGGGGGATTCCGAGCTTTTTCAGCCTGATAACGTAGTTCGCCATATCCAGGGCAGCCTGGCAAGCCCGCTGAATATTCAGAATAATCGAATCCTGTTGGGTGTAGTTGGTCGCCAGTTCCGCCTCATGCCCTCTGTATTCTTCATACACACGGGCTATGCAACGTTGAATGATGGCGTATTTGTTTAAAATAATGTCATTCATCACGCAACCTTTTTTGTATATCTTCGAGGATCCCCCGTCTATCGTATTGCAGTTGCTGGTACAACGACATCACCTGCAGTTCGAACAAGTCACAGGTGACGGATTCTTTTTGCCACAGCCAGATTCCGGTGTTAATCACTTCATGCTGCAATACGGTGGTTGCACCGCGCAAGTCGATCAGGTCAATATCGGTGTTGATCTGGCTGGCTAATGCCTGGGCGTTTTCCCACAGTTCCACCGGTTCAGCCACACCATCCAGCAAAATACCAAGGTCTATATCACTCCCTTTGCTGGCGGTGCCGCTGGCATGGCTGCCAAAGAGTAATATACCCTGCAGCAAGTCACCATAAGCTTGCCTCAGGAATTGGATGACCTCTGCTTTGTGTGGTTGTTCCATTGACTGGGTGTTAGCTCTGATTATGCTGATGTAGATAGGGTATCTTTTTTTGGCGAAGTTTTCAGTGATCAGTATTCAGTTTTCAGAAAAAGCGAAAAAAACAGCACAGGAAAGTGGGCAGTTATCAGTTGGCAGTTTTCAGAAAAAGATAAAAGAACGTGTTCAGTGGCCAGCAAAGGACTCATAACCCGTCTTATCTTTTTCTGCCCACTGCCAACTGATCACTGAATACTAATTAATCATACGAATACTGGTAGTACCCATAATTCCCATACCGGCTGCTGGTTTTCACCAACCCGTTCAGCACCGCCCCCCGCACATTCACCCCGGCCTGTTGCAGGCGTTTGGTGGCGTAGTCGATCTCTCTCGCCGGGTTGAGTTCGGCACGCACCACCATAAATGTGGTGCCACACTGTTCGCCGATAATGGCGGCATCGGTCACGGCCAGTACCGGTGGGGTGTCGATTATCACCACATCGTACTGGGCAGAGACTTTTTCCAGTAGCTGGGTGAAGTTGGGGCTCATCAACAGTTCCGATGGGTTGGGCGGGTATTTGCCACCGGCAATCATGTGCAGATTCTCCCCGGCGGGTACGATGGTATTCAGTGCCGGGTCCACCAGCATATCCGCAAGCCCTTTATCACCGGGCAGGCCGAAGTTTTTGTGCAGGTGTCCTTTACGAAGGTCGGCACCGATCAGCAGTACCTTTTTCCCGGTTTCCGCCAGCAGCTCCGCCAGGTTGGCCGAGACAAAACTTTTGCCCACACCCGGTGACGGGCCGGTGATCATAATGCGGTTGTTGGGCGCTTCCATCAGGGCAAAGGCCAGGTTGGTTCGCAGGCTGCGCAAGCTCTCTATGGCCAGGTCTTTCGGCGCAGAGCGGGCCAGCAGAAAATCGCCACGGCCACTTTTACGGGCGTTACGCTCCAGTAATTTCAACTGTTCGCTGTCGGGTATGGTGGCGTACACCGGCAGGCCGGTTTTCGCTTCCACCTCTTCCGGGGTTTTCACGCCCTGGCGCAGCATGTCCCGCACAAACACCATGCCCATGCCCAGCATGCCGCCCAGCAGGGTGGCCAGTACGGCAATCAATGCCTTTTTCGGCTTCACCGGCTTAATGGCGGAGAGCGCATGATCCAGAATGCGTACATTACCCACGGCGGAGGCACGCACAATTTTCAGTTCCTGTGCTTTATTCAACAGCTCGGTATAAACCAGCGTATTCACCTCCACGTCCCGTGCCAGTCGCAGCACCTCCTGCTGGGTTTGCGGCAGGTTTTCGGTTTCGCCTATAAATGCTTTTTTGCGCTCTTCCAGGAATTTCCGCTGGTTGGCCAGCTCAATCATAATGGGGTGGCTGGGGGTGTAACGCTGGCTCATCTGTTGAATCTGGATATCCAGCTGTGCCAGTTCAGTGTCAATGGTCACCGCCTGCTCCAGTACAGCCTGGGTTTCCAGTGTCAGGTCAACCGTCTGGTTCTCCAGCCGGTAACGGTTCAGACGGGATTCCGCCAGTTCGACTTCTGCCTTTACCTCCGGCAGCTGCGCTTCAAGAAACTCCAGGCTGTTTTGCGCCTCGGCTGAGACGCGCTCGACGTTCTGCCTGAGGTAACGCTGAATCACCGCTTCCAGGGTTTGCCGGTTTTCCGCCGGGCTTGGGCCAGTGATACTGAGGGATAAGACGCCGGTCTTCTTGCCCTTTTCTGAAACGCTCAGTCGCTCCTGCAGGTTCTGCACAGCACTGATCAGCGGGAGTTTGGCGAGCGTAAAGTGGGTTCCGGGTCTGGCTTCCAGCTGGGTAACAAACAGTTCAATACCGCCAATGGTGGTCGAGGTTGAGCCGGTGCTACTCAGTTCACCCACCCGGCCATGGAGCACGGTCTGGTCATCGAACCGCAATTCGTACTGGCCGTTCTCACCCGCCACCAGCGTGAAACCTTCGTCCCGTAACCCCTCTGGCACATTGAATCGTGCCACCTGGATGCGCTCCCCGCCCCAGGCAAAGCTGCTCATCCAGAGTAAGGGCGAATTAAACCGTTCCGTGCTGTCCGGCTCTGGTCGGTAACGGCGGGCAATGGCCTCACCGATAACGGGGAAATAGTCGGGTTGAGCCACAATGTTCAGTTTTTCATTCTCTACCACCCGGCCCAGCACAAACCGTGAGCGAATGACTTCGATCTCGGCCTCGGACGGGCTTTCACCACTGAATGCCTCACTCATTTCCACCAGGCCACCCAGCGGTGACTTCTGGCTCTCCACCTGTACCAGCGCATTGGCACTGTAGATCGGCGTAGCGATCCAGAGGTAGAACAATGCGCCCACGGCAAACAGCACGGTGCTGCCGATGATCCAACATTTGCCGTTGAGGATGATCTCAAGGATTTCGGACAGGCTGATCACATCGGCCGGACGCTGTGTCTGTTGTTGTGTGTTTTGTTGTTGAGTCATAAGTTATAAAAGTTGGCAGTGGGCAGTTTTTAGTTGGCAGAAAAAGAAAAAGGGGCACTTCCCCAGTTTGAGTGGGTAGAGAACCTATTGCAGTGGGCTTTTTCTGCAAACTGCCCACTTAATTTTCATCTACACTTGGTTGCTTGGTCATACGGTCAAGCATTATGTCTTTTGAGAAACTGGTGGTCTGGAAACGCTCTTCCCGGCTATGTGTCACTATTTACAAACACCTACAAAGCTGTCGGAACTTTACTTTTACGGACCAGTTAAGCCGTTCTGCATTATCAATCCCCTCTAATATCGCTGAAGGTGTTGAACGAGAGTCTTTCAAAGAACGAAGGTGCTTTCTTGCCATTGCCAGACGTTCCTCAGCTGAATGCCGAACCCAGGTTTATATAGGCATCGAAGTGGGTTACATCGACCAAACAACTGGAAAAGCTGGTCGCAGGAGTTGAAAGAAATCTCAGCAATGATTCAGGGGCTTATGAATAGTTATAGAGGTTGAAGTTGGCAGTTGGCAGTTGGCAGTTGGCAGAAAAAGATATGGTGGAGCTTTTTCTGCTCACTGATAACTGTCAACTGAAAACTTTTCCCACCCATTGCCGGGCAGATTCTTCAATCAGTTCAAAAGCTAATTGATATGCATGATCCCCCTTCCGATACGGGTCGGGGATTTCTATGCCGTTATTCCAGCGACCCAGCAAGTGGGTTTTGCCCCTGGCCGCTGGCGTGATGCTTTCGCATCCTTTTATATGGTTTTCCTCCATGACCAGTATCAGGTCATGCTCATGAATCATTTCCGCCGTGAGCTGTCGGGCGATGTGCGGTGACAGGTCTATGCCATGTTTCGCTGCCAGCTCCACTGCTGATGGAGCAGCTGGTTTGCCAACCAGGGCACCCAGGCCTGCGGATTGCACGTTGATGTTTTTGCCCAGCGCATTGAACCGCTGTTTTAACAGGTATTCAGCTGTTGGACTGCGGCAGATATTACCAACACACACCACCAAAATAGTATTAAACATGAAATAGTCAGTCGTCAGAAAAGGAAGTTGGCAATTTTCAGTCGACAGTTGGCAGAAAAAGAAAATGTTCGTAGTTCTCAATAGCCGGTATGCAGGCTTATCTTTTTCTGCTGACTGAAAACTAATTTCTTTTTCTGACTACTGATAACTGACCACTGTAAACTTTATATCAATTGTTAAACTCATTTATAGCGTTAGTGGTTGGCAGAATCTGGTTGATGACACGGTTCCAACGGGTTACGCCGGCAGTATCCACATAAACCACATCCCGTGCCTTGAGCGGGAACCGATCTGCAAGTAATAATGCGGTGGCGTTTTGCATGTCCAATTGATAGATGGTCGGCCTGCTCCCTCCCGTTGCACTGCGCAGCACAAAAACACCCTTTGCGTTTGAGTAACTCTGATTGATCCCGCTCGCGGCAACCAGGGCATCGTTCAGGCTCATGCCACGCCGGTCGTAGGGCATTGCTATAGGGCGGTTTACCTCACCGAGAATAACAATCTGCCGGTATCGGTTATTGTCGATATTGAGCACGTCACCGTCCATCATCAGATGATTCTGGGACAAATCACCATCCAGCAATTTCGCCATATCGATGATAATGCGCTTGTTACCCCTTACCAGAGTGGCCTCAGCCCGATCCGCACTTTCCTTCATACCCTCGGCCAGAGCAATGGCATCCAGGACTCGCAACGGCGTGCTGGTAATGGGTACCGGGCGCGGGAACTGCACCTCGCCCAGCACCTGGGCCTTTTGGCTGTTAAATGCCTGAACCCGAACACTGACCTGAGGGTCAACAACGAACTTAGCCAACTTCTGGGTCAGTTCGCGTCGTACCTCGCTGACAGTTCTGCCTGCGGCCTGCACCTCTCCGGCAAATGGATAAAAAATCACGCCATTGGCCTGCACTTCCACCCCTTCCGGTGTCACCTGCTGGCGTTCACGGATCAGCTCGTTGGAATCCCGAATGGTGCTGGATTTTGCCGAGAAGGGGCTGCTCATCACCTGTTGATTGGTAGACAGGTCCGGGTTGTTCCAGACCCGGATACTCAGTATGTCATGGGGTCCGATGTAATATTGATAGGGCCTGTCTGATGCTTTCTCAAATTCACCGTAGTCAATACGCTGGACCGGCTCCGCATTCACCAGCGTCTCATTAATATTGACGTAATGGTAGTTATTCGATTTTTTATTGGGCGTCAGGTCCGCACCCGGTGCCATAAAGCATCCGGTCAGCGTTATTGATGCGGCCAGCAGGGCTGCCGACTTAAAGGCTTCAGACAGTTTCATGGACAATGTTTTCAGTGGGGCAGTTTTTAGTAGAGGTTGCTGCGGGCAGTCATCAAAGGAATGTTATCGATTTTCTGATCACTGATTTCTGTAAACCGGCAACGCTTTTCTTCACCACTTTCCAGAAAGCCACGCTACCGCCAGTCGGCTGTAAGTGTTTACCGCAACACAGATTCAAATTACCACTATCTCTGCACACCCCAGCCGTGATGGGAACGGCATTTTGAACGGGATTTATGCAGTCGATGGGTCTGACGCGATGTCAGCCTGACTTCTCTGACTGGTCTTGCTACGTCAGGCAGAGAAAAAAAAGCCGCATTACCCCGGTGGGGGATTGGGGTGATTGCGGCAGCGCATTGTATTAAGACCACAGGTTTTAAGGTACTTGGTATTTATAGAAGGAAAATACGCACCTATACAGATAATGCAGTATACCGATACGTTATAAACGACAACATGCAGTGGTTTTGATGGCTTAACTGTTGGGAATGCGTGGGTGCAGCGCGGTTATTGTATGCAGTTTTCAGTGATTCACCACAATATAGCTTTCCTGAATGGACTCCCTGAAGGATTCAGGCACCTGCTCCCAGACAAACAGGTCAACACGAAACGGCAGGTTACTCTCTTCCAGGGCTTCACGCAGCTCTGCAATGGCCGCTGATTGGGATGGGAGGGCAAAAGCGACCAAATCAAGATCGGATGCCGAGTGCGCCTGACCGTTCACTCTTGAACCATAGGCCCATACCGTGGTGTTTGGAAGATGCTGCTGCAGGAGCAACCGGAGCAGCTTGCTCTGGGCAACCGTAATATCCAGCGTAGCCTCATCAGGTTTCATAGACAGGCCTCACCGCTCATTTTACAGTACAGAGCCGAGGCATCTTCTATAAACAGCCCCATAAGGTTCAACGCAGCCTTGGCCTTCTCACCATCGTAGTCGTGGGAGGTTCCTATCCGGGTATCGGCATAGATCAGCCACTGGGCAACCTCGCTGGAGAGCATCTGATTTTCGTTGGCTATCCGGAAAATAGGCTTGGGACTATTCGGTACTTCTGGCAGCCCTAGACTCTCTTTCATGTACCGTTTCAGTACCTTCCACATGCAGTCGTAACAGGTTTCAAAGCGCTGAATCACCGATTCGGATACCGCCTCACGCATCCACAGCGGAAGGGATTCATCCAGTGTTTGCCAATGACCAAACTGGGACTCCAGTAAAACCAGTGATTTTTTAAATTTGCTAAAGTCGATCATGCCAGACCCGGGAGTGAGTAAAAACGCGCCAAACCAATCTTCATGGCGTAGACGGTGTTACTGTATCGAAAATCGTAGAATTCTCCACCTTTTAAAAAGGTATTATTGGCTAAGGCAGCAGCCATTACCGCCCTAACCTTTGCAGCTACAGACTCAAAATGCGCGGCGTTAAAACGAATAGTTCACCGCCAGCCCGACCTCATCTACACCCACCACCACACCATAACGCGGTCCGGTATCCGCTGGGCCCTGAATCAAATCGGAGAGCAACGCTCCGGCAAAGCTGCCCAGTGCATCGGCCAGCAGGTCGTTTTTGTCGAATTTGTTGCTGTCTTTCCGGTCGTCAGCCAGCTCCTTGAGAACACCCGGCACCATTCCGATCCCGGTGGCCAGGGCGATCCGCCCCCAGCGATGCTCAGTGGCGATATCCAGCTGCCTCAGGCCAAACTCACTGGCAGCCCCGAGCGCCATGGAGATGCCGAAGTGCTGTTTCTTGTCGTCATCAATACTACTGCTGGCCAGTCCGGCAGCACTGGCAGCGCCAATGCCGGCGATCCACCACACGCTGTGGTCATAGCGCTCTTGCGGGTAATCTTCATCATTAAAGAATTCATCGTCAGCCGGTTCGTCGTCGGCATAACCGGGCACATAGGGTGAGGCATAGTTTCCGGGAGGAGCGCTGTAAGACTCGGCATACAGTGCAGGAGAACAGATCAGGGTTGAGAGCAGCAGGGCCTTCTTCAGGTTTTGTCCAATGCGTGCTCTGAGGGCAGTACCATTCCTTGGGTGTTTGTGCTTCATATCACATCCTTGTTTACGACCAGTCGACATGAATCCGGCAAACCCGGGGCGTAGGCTTTCATGGCCAACAGGCTCGGGCATTAATTCGCTGGATTCATCGCAGGCGGGACAACAAAAACCGCAACAAGAGGAAGGACAACAAAATCTTCTTCGCTTACGGTTTCAGCTTAGGAAGCAAGCAGAGCGCAATGTCCGATAACTGAATGACAGGTCGCAGGAAACGGATAAGCTGACGTTTTTCAGCGGTGAGTGGTGCTGGTGTGATGACTTTTTATGACAGACCGGGATCAACACGTAATACCAGGCAGTGGTCGGTTATTTTTTTGACACTGGTCTGAGCCATCCATATAGTGCCTCGATGTTTTTTACTAGCCGTTAAACCGGTTCCTACCCGAATGACCTCTCCCATACCCCAACACATCGCCATCATTATGGACGGTAATAACCGCTGGGCCCGTCGCAGCCTGTTACCTTCACTGGCAGGCCATCGCGCCGCCATCACCACCGTGCGCAATGTGATCAAACGCTCCCGCGAGCTGGGCATTCCCTGGCTGACCCTGTTTGCCTTTTCCAGCGAGAACTGGCGGCGCCCGGCCGATGAAGTGAGCGGCCTGATGCAGCTGTTTCTCAATGCCCTGGAAAAAGAGGTCGGAAAACTGGAGGAGTACGATATTCGGCTGAAGATCATTGGTAACAGCTCTGCCCTCAGTCCGCAGATTCAGGCTGCTATAGAGCGCTGCGAAACCCGAACCCGGCAGTGCAAAGGAATGACGCTGATGGTGGCAGTGAATTATGGGGGAATGTGGGATCTCACCCGCGCTTTCCAAAAGCTGGCGGCGGTGGTTAAGGCCGAGGATCTTGATCCGCTAAGCATCCAGCCTGAACAGGTTCAGGAGTATCTCGCTACCGAAGATGCTCCCCCGGTCGACCTGCTGATTCGTACCAGTGGCGAAAAACGGATCAGCAACTTTCTGCTGTGGCAGTGCGCCTATGCCGAGTTTTACTTTTGTGACACGTTATGGCCGGACTTTACCGCACAGGATCTGGATGATGCCATTGCGGATTTTCAGGGAAGACACCGACGATTCGGTCGCAGTGAATAGTCAGAAGAGCGGGAAATGGTGAATGGGAAATAGGAAGCGGGAAGCGGGAAGCAAGTTTATACCCTCGTTCCCATGCTCTGCGTGGGAATGCATACCGGAGTTTGCCGAATCCAAAACGGTCTGTTTTTGTCCGGAATCCCGGGAGTTGAATGGGGATTTTGCATTTACAGCGAGGTCGGGTAGGCATTCCCACGGAGGACCGTGGGAACGAGCTCAAGCATGGTGTAGCAACTGATCAGAAGCTAACGGTCGCACCAAACACCATGGCGTTGTTAGCGCGGTCACCCTGGTTGCGCCACTCAGCGTATGGCTGCACGCCGTTGCGGGTCCAGGTAGCACGGAACTCGTGATCCATTTCCTCTTTATCCCACAGGTACACGTTGTTGTACTTCACCTGCACCGGGTAGGCTGGCAGCTGATAGCTGATGGCGTTATCGGTACGTACATCGTCTTGATCCGCATCGGTCTGATCCAGTTGCACACGGGTACGGTTGCTGATGGATACGCCGTTATCGAAGTGATAACCGATTTTCACCAGCGGACGGGCAGAAATAGAATCACCGTCCTGCAGAACGTGCTGATAACCGGCAGCCACCCACAGTCGTTCGTTGATATTGTACGCCTGTTCAAAACCCAGCGTCAGGAAAGGCCCCGCATCGTTGCTTGCCGCATTGTTGCCCAGCTTGATGCCATCGATTTCAGTCAGTACAGTCAGGCCGCCACGCTCAGTGGTGGCAAAGGTGTGACCAGCTTCGATGGTAGAGGTCACGCGGGAACCACTGAACTGAGGGTTGCTGTGGTGCTGAACGTTACCGGTGATATAGCTGTCGCCAGCGAAAGAAAGAGCAGAGGCTGCAGACAGGGCAACCGCCAGGATTGTGCGCTTCATTGAGTACCTTTTATTAGTTAGGCGTTTAAAAGTGCATTGTGTTAGAAAAACCAGTTATTAAAACCTGTGACTTGTCCGTATAACGGCAACAAAAATCGAATACCCCGGCACACCTTGAGAGAGCATGTACGGATATACGCAAACGAACAGTGCCATTAACGTTCATACCCTATGTACTCTTCGTATTTCCCGCTGCAATTTCTTCTTTTTTGGTTAATTTGCACAATGAGTGGCTAGACTGATTTTCAACAACGGCTCTTTGCCAACACCCCTCCCCCACCTTTTTCCAGTTACCGGCAGTTAATGTTCCCAGGTAGTAGTAATGGATGGTATTGATTTTCTGTGGCGCCATGCCACCCACCCGATGGCTGAGGAGATGCAGCTGCTGAATGCAAACGACAGTGATGAGCCCATCAGCTGCTACTGCTGTGGCAGACCATCCAGTGAGTGGATAGTGCCGCTGTATCAGCAAAGGCTGGACAATTATATCCAGCTGAATGTGCCCATTTGTGCCCCCTGCAACGCCCTCTTTCACGGCAGTTACCAATACATGGGCATCGAAAAGGGAACACCGGAAAAACCAACGGCTGCGGGTAAACTGGGCATGCTGGTTGGTTGTGGATTGCTGGTGACCCAGCAGCAAAAGATACTGTTCACCAACCCCGGTTGGGACAAACGACTGAAAACCGCCAGCAACCCGATTTTCGAGCAGCATCAGGTGAGTGGCAAAGGCGCACTGGATTATGCCCTGAACCTTATCCTGGAACTGGGGAATGAGGCATTTCCGCTGCTGTATATTTCCGACCTTGGCCGTAAAAAGGCGGAACTGGTGGCCAACCTTCGGCTGACCATCAGCAAAGCGTCGATCAATATCTGCTCTGCCGATTCAACCTGGCGACTGAATACCGGACTGATGCAGTCTATCCGCACCATGCAGCAGCATGATAAAGCGGGCTGGAAAAAGCTGGAAGGCTATATATTTAGAAGCTGCCACGGTCAAATAGCACCCAACGATGATGGGCTACATGCATTTTTAAACACCCATGCGGAAGCCTTGACCATTGCCAGATCCTTGCCCGCAGACCCCCACAATAAACTTCAACTGCTCAGGTCGCTCTGATGGTTTTTGAATACATGCTGCACAGCCCACTGGCTCCCTTCGAAGTTTATAAACTGCACCAGCACGTCATGGATGCCGTCTGTGGAGGCGGTCATGGGCTGAATACTCAGGCATCAAGACCGCTTTGGCGTTCTATCAGTAATGGTGCGGATGGTTCTGTTTTGCTGGTTCGTTCATCCCATCGTCCTCTGGGCTCGGTGCCCAGGGTAAAGGAACAGGCTATTGAGTTTACCGAGGGTGAGGTCCGTAAATTTAACTGCCGTCTGAATATCTCCTGCCGTATTCGTGTGGAGCATGGACTGAAGGAAAAAGGCAGTAAGAAGGTAGAGAAAAGCGTTGCCGCCTCAGACGTGGAAGGCTGGCTACGCCGGTTACTGATGCAGAACGGGATGGCACTGGAAAATGCCGCGATCATCAGTCAGAACCGGATACCCATGAAACGGAGGCACTTCATCAATGCGGTAGATGTTGTTTTCCATGCCCGAATTATGGGCCCGGCATTGGTCAAAACGGCGTATCAACGGGGCATCGGACGCAAAAAAGCGTTTGGGTTTGGGCTGTTGTTAGAGGCGGATGGTACAGAATGATTGGTTATTTTAGCGTGTTTCGCTCCCCCGAAAATAACGCTGTCCGATATCCGCGACCCGTCGCCCGTGAAAGCTCGACACAGGAGGTACTGGCTTTTTCGGGAAACGGGTCGCGTGAAGCGGGAGGTGATTAACATGACCGAATTCACCCAATTGGTAGACCGTATTTTTGAGCAGGACGGTCTGCTCTCCCGGCTCTATGGTATGGAGTACCGGGAGCAGCAGCACCGGTACGCCCAGGACGTTTGCTGCTGGCTGCAGCTGGAACTCCCTTCGGCCGCCATGCTGGAAGGCGAAACCGGCATCGGAAAAAGCCTGGCCTATCTGCTGCCACTGGCGGTGCATCTCTCGTTAACCGGTCAGCGTGCCCTGATCTCCACGTATACAGTCCATCTGATCCATCAGCTGAATGACGATAAGGCGATCATCAAGACCCTGCTCAATCATCTTGGGCTACGCCCGGTCACCATTGCCACCCGGCTGGGACGAGCCCAGTACATTTCGCCCGGACGCCTGCTCTCACTGGCAAAACGCGTAGAAAACCCGGACAGTAAACAGCAACTATTGGGGCTGCATAAAAAGATCGATAAGCAGTATGGTCCTCACGTGTATGTTAAGTACTGGTCAGAAAATGCCGCTGGCTTTAACCTGCCAGAAACCGAGTCGGCCATTGCGTTAACCGAACATTGTTCAGCGGATGACGCCCACTGGTACCGTGCTGATTGTGACGCGGCCAGCCATGCCGATATTGTGCTGACCAGCCATACCTGCTCGATGCTGTATGCCCGGGGGATTCCCGTTTTCAACGGGACACTTCCCGCAGATAAGATCTCTTTCCGCCACCCGCCGCCCGCTACCCGTAAAAGTTCAAATCAAGAGATACCTGCTTTTACGGGGGGCGTGCAGCGGGAAGCGGGCAGCGAAAAATTCGCCTACTTGATCGCCGACGAAGCCGACCGGATGCCTGAAGCCGCAGAGAGCATTTTGCGCCTGCGCAGCTCTCCACGACGGATTTCTTCTATATTGCAGGAGCTGTATGAAGAGGCAGGCTGGAAAGGCAGCGATACGAAAAAGGCCTGCCAGTCGCTGCAGGGTTTACAACGGGTGCTGGATGAGACTGGCAACCTGTTTTCTGATTCCAGCTGTATTCTCTCAAAAGAGCTGCCCGCTCATGCCAGCCTGGACTATATCAAGTCCATCAAAACGGTCATAAACCACCTGAAACCGATGATGACCAATATCCCGTCCAGCAGTGAAGCCTCCGCCGACAAAATCAGCGCGGTTAAGGGCTTTTACCAGTCCCTGAACAATGTACTGAACGATCAAAAGCAGGCCAACTGCATTGCCTGGTCGCCGGTCAATCGCCAGGGCAGCATTGCCATTGATGAACCGTTTGCCGGGCTGGGCTTCAGCAAGTTCGTGCGGGGGATCAGTGATCACCAGCCGCCACTGTCGGTGATGCTGACCTCGGGCACTCTCGGACTCTCCGGTAAAAGCGGGCTGAGCCGTTATACCCCGATTCGCTCCGCCCTGGGGTTAAAAGAGTCCGACATCAAACTCTGGGGGCACTACGCACCCAGACAGTACGGTGACGTTCGTTTTGTTCTGGCCGCTGACGTTGCCAGGCCTTTTTCCAGTGAGAAAGGCGATATCGAAGGGGCGAAATACAATGAAGGCTGGCTCGACTACGCCGCCAGCATGCTGTCGGCCGCTGTGGTTTCCGGTCCAACACTCTGCCTCTGCCCTTCATTCAGTGAGGTTGACGAGTTACAGGATCGGTTTACGGATCGGGCGGACATCGGTTTTCACACCCGGGGCATAAAACTGGACAACCTGATTGAGCAGCTTCAACGCGGAACCCTCAACGCCATCGTCACACCATCGGCCTGGGAAGGCGTCAGCATCCGGCAGAAAAACGGCCGTCAACTGCTGCAGAACATCATGGTCACGCGGATTCCGGTCCAGCCGCCCAATGTAGTGACGGAAAACACTTTTGCGGCCCGGTACCTGGAAAATGGACGCACCAAAGAGGACGCCCTGAAATCCCTGTACAGCCGGGTTCGGGATCGTGCCCTGCGGAAATTTCAGCAGGGACTGATTGGCCGGGGTATTCGGGCCAATAACGATGAGATTACCGCCTGGGTGGCCGACCCGAGAATCGGACCGGATCGCCAGCACCGACTTAAGGGCGTTATTCCGGAGCGCTTTGAGCAACATTACCAGAGTGCCCGGTTGCTGGGTGCGGACGGGACAATCATTCAACCGGAAACGACATCAGCCCGGGAGGTATTAGCATGGCTGTAATGAGTCCCTTTGAACTGGTGTTTGAGCTGGGATCAAACATCACCCTGCGAAACCATGCCATCCACCTTGACGGTCTGCTGTCCAACGCCTGTTACCGCCATACCGGGTGCAGTGAAAAGGCACTGACCCTGCTGGATGACCTGTTGCTCTTTGATGCAAAGCACCGCATGTACCACGGCAGTGCCATGGCTTTCGGGGTGACGCCAGAGCAGTCCATCACCGCCCGTACCCGGCACTATGTGGGGGTTATGCGACTGCGGGACGATACTGTTCTGCCCAGTAAAATCTCCCCCTCCGGCACTGAGCAGTACCGTAAGATCACGGTCAATGGTGGCCCCGAACGATCGAGGCTTAATAAGTACCAGGCCTTTCATTCACCTTACCTGGTGTTTCATGGGGTGGGGGATATTGAGCGCATTGACCGGCTGGTGCAGTTCCATTGTTCCCGGCTGGGCGTTAATGCCAACTCCGGCAGCGGGACGGTCAACCATGTGGCCATTAAGGAGATCGACCAGGATTTTTCCTGCATCGATGCCCACGGGCAGATAGCCCGCAACCTGCCGGTCTCCTGGTTGAAAGCACGGATAAACACCGGATCAACACTGCCCCCGGACACGGCTCTGAACCTGGACAACGGTGAAACCCTGCCGGTGTGTGCGCCCTACTGGCACTCCCATTGTCGCTTCACCACCACAGAAGCGGTGGCGGTTGAAAAAATCCGTCGCGTTATTATCTGATATCGCTCCCCGCTGCCCGCACCCCGCTTCCCGAAAAAGACCCGCGTAACGTATACGGGAAGTGGCAGGCGAGAGGCGGGCAGCGTTAAATACAAGGTGTTTAAAATGGTAAACCTCTCTGAAAAACGACGTTCCATCTACTTCCGTGGACACACCACCGCTGTTTCCGGACTGGCCGTGTGCCGCCCGGATGATAACTTTGCCTCGACCACCGGCACCAAAGACCTGCAACGGCTGCCAAGGCTGGGGGCAAAACTGGATCGGTCGCCCGTTTTCTTTCCCGGCACCCAGCTGCGTCACCTGATTCGTGAAGCCCTGATGATCGGTGCCTGCCAATCCGCCGGTGGTCGTCTGCCACTGAAAGACCATTTTATGCTGATTCAGGGGGTGGCCATTGGTGAGATGGCGAAAGAACTGAGTGCTGTCTCCATGTCCGGTGTGATTGAGCGTGAAGACGGGCTGCGCTCCATCAACCCGCTGATCAGCCTCGGTGGCTTCTGGAAACACGGCGGCAGCCTCGGCGTGAATGACTGGATTCCGGTAGAGACCGATCAGCAGGTTTACTACCTGCACAGTAAAATGCGTGCCATGCCCCACCAGCGCAACGAGGCGTTGGTGGATCTGCTGTCGGACAACGACGTCGACAAGCTCAAGCGCATCATGAATGAAGACGGTGAGATTGCCCGCAAGGTTCGTGAAATCGAGGAAGAGATCAAACAGGTGAAAAAGGGCTATGGCGCTGCCTCGGCTGCTGAGAAGAAAAAACTCGGTGACCAGATAAACCGGCTTGAAGAGATCAAGGCGGGCATCAAGTCCGAAAAGGAAGGCCCTACCGAAACATTAGTCAGACCGGTGGAAGGTTATGAAGCCATCTGCCCCGGCACCCTGATGAAAAGCGGCATTGATATTACCCGCGCCAATGACCTGGATCTGGGCTTTGTCCTCTATGCCCTGAAGCAGATCAGCAAGCGACCCTATGTGGGTGCCCATTCCGCCGACGGCAAAGGTGAGTTTGCCCTGGACTGGGAAGTAAAAACCTGGAGTGATGATCTGGAAGATCCGGTAACCTTGGGCCGGGTAAAGGTAGGACTTCTGGATTTTGAGATCATACCGGAAAATGGCTTGACTACCCTTCAGGACGCGCTGGAGAAAGCGCAGGACGCCTTTGCTGACCCGAAAAAATATGGGCTGGATTTCAGTGTGTTTAATCCGATGAAGACGGTGGCTTAAAGCTGAGTGTTAGTGCTTAAGAGAAGAGTGGCGCTTTTTCTTTGATCGGTTATTATTCAAAAATTCCCTGCGTAAGCGGGGGTTAGCGGTGCCAGCGCGTCAATACGCCGGTTAGCTTGCCGTGTTCCCTGCGCAAGCGGGGGTTAGTGGGAACAGGTTATATAGCGAACCCTGCCCACGATGCATTCCCTGTGCAAGCGGGGGTTAGTGGAATTTACGGTATTCCACAATGGCAACGCTCACGTATTCCCTGTGAAAGCGGGGGTTAGTGGCAACGGGACGGGTGTGAACAGACAGGGAAAGCATTCCCTGCGAGAGCGGGGGTTAGTGGTCTTATAGCTATTCATAAGCCCCTGAATCATCGTATTCCCTGTGAGAGCGGGGGTTAACGGGACTAAGGCTTTGACTCTGAAGATCCAAGTTGTATTCCCTGTGTAAACGGGGGTTAGCGGATCAATGTGATCGGCGTTGACATTAATCAGAAAAGTTCCCTGTGCAAGCGGGGGTTAGTGATTCATCACCTCGTTCCCGCGCTCGGCGTGGGAATGCATACCTCAACTCAAAAACACTCTGACACTCAGCAGGAAGAAACCCAGCACCCTCTTTATCGATAATCGGTGTATGACGGGTCATTCTCTACCAATATTAAGGAGTGGCGTGGCTGTCAGAACACCAACGCCTGGTCAGAAAACAACAATTCCAGCCTGATTAACTGAGGCATTCAAACCGCCTGACCGCATGATCACCCAGTAACGACCGAACCTTCTCCTTGCACTTATCCACGCACTCCGCCTCGGTCATCTCATCGACCCGGGCGGCGCATTTTGGTCCGAAGATGTCCAGCATCAGTTGTTTGCACTGCTGTTTTTTGGAGGGAGTTTCAATATCAAGATCAATCATGATACACCTGTATTACCTTATGAAAGCCAGTTCCTGATCATCGAATTCAATTATAACGTACAGCTATCTCATCTAATACAGCAAATCGATCCCTAATCCTCAGTGTAACCTCTCAGACAATGTGCAGCTTAAGGCGGTATGGAATAACAAGCCCCGTCAGGTAAACAGGCCATTCATCGCACCACCGCCAGCACTCCACCACAGAACATCTCCGCCTTAGCCATCGGTGATGATATATTGACAGAGAGACGCCTATTTTACGGGAGAGCCTGGCTTTTCTGCTGATAATATTCCCGGCAGGTTTCAATAGGATCCCGCCCCTCAGACATTTGCTGGTTCCACCGCTGCACCCCACTGCGAATTCGAGACTGGCGCTCCGTGTCCGATAACTCCGGGTTGTCCAGCATCGACAGGTAGCCGTATAGATTGCTGTCCATCCGGCCCGATAACATCCGCTCTTTTCTGCCCATGGTTACTCTTTTCATAACACCCTTCGTCTCGCTCGGTTTCAGTACGACAATCGGTCCATAAGGCCAACCGGGTGAGGGTTTTCAAATACGCCTGCCAGACCACAAATGGATTCAGGGTGCTGCGGTTGATGCTTCCCCAGTGCTCAATAGCGTGCAACAGCCGATCCTGCCGGTCATTGGCAGACAGCGTTGCATCATCATGAAAGTAAAGAAAACCGAACAGCTCCATATCCACCCGGTCACGCGCATCTGTCGCGGCTTCCCAGTGAATAATGGCCATCACCTCGTGCAAATGATCACTCGATAGCAGATATCGCTCTTCCGCAGACGCAAGCTGAATCCGGTTAAAAATGTCACTGCTCGAACAGCTTCTGCCAGCCTGCCATGCAGGCAGCTCAACCTGTTCAATCCACGCCTGCCAGAAATCGTCGGAACCACGCATCGGTTAACCCGCCTCTAAAGCAATCGAGAAATGAATAAATCGTCACAGGAATCAGCACGAATGAGCATCGAACGGGCACAGCCAGTGACCATACAACTCAAGCCTCATGATTACAGCTATTCAGGCCAACCGCAGACCTGAACGGAATTTGGAAAAAAATGGGGTATCTCCGGAAGGGATACCCGAAGTATGCGTACAGACAACGTAATTAATCGCGTTTCCCAATAAGATGCAAGGGGTTAGTGATTTATGTCGAATCAACCTGACCTGAATCAAAACGTGACAGAACGCACAAAATTAAACGGGATGCGACTTTCCGCAATGTACAAATACGGATAGACCTAAAACGCCTGCACTACGAAAATGCCGTCAGTCTCAAAGTTTCTGCTAATTCCTGTCCCCCAGATAGTTGTCAGCTTTTTTTTTCTTTCCCAGAACAGAAACTCTCTGCGGCGTTAAGTAGAGGATTTTGCATTCTCTACAACTCTTCATATCGTTGAAAAATCACACATGCCCCGCCATTGCCAAATTCGAATTACCCTCACCAGGGCAATCAACATTAACCTTCCTCTCCAGCACAGCCTGATATATCGGAATGTTCTAGTAGGAAACCCATTCAAATGTCTTTAACCTTGACGTGAAGCGGGTCAACGCCACATTCTGCCGGATTCACGCAAGAGCGTTAGACAGTGATTATCTCTGTCAGATGGGCATTATTGGTGTATTCATGCGCAATATGCCGGTGCTAAAGGACCAACTGGCGGTCAATAAAGCAGGATAGGATGGATGATTAAGTTATTATCTGTTGGACGCAGTATAGCTCGCTCCCATAATCCCCCCTTGGAACGAGGCATGGCAGCTATACGTGCTTTTTTATTCATCTCAGTGATTTTGCCGCAGACCGGCCCTGTATATGCAGCATTTTATTTCAATAAAAGCGTAGAGTTTATTGATGTTGATACCAGCCAACCAATTACCCCCAACGAAATAACGGTTCAATTTAACTCTGTTTGTCAGTCTCCTGAGACTGAATGCACTGTTGGGAAAGGCCAGAACTACAGTTTTGGACTCTCGTCTACGCACATTACTCCGGACAATGCTACCACTGGAAGCGACATCCCCCCCATACTCATACAAGACAACTGGCTCAATAGTGACCTGAAGGAAGTGACATACAAGGAAAAGTCCCTGGTTATTCCAAGGCAAGGCCAGTCATGGGCAGGGCAGAACAGATTAATTTTAACCAAAGCGCCTATTGGCAGACTGCCACCCTTCGACTGGATATCCATAAGCAACTGGTGGATAAAAATCGTGGCTGCCTATATCTGATAGGACTTGATAGTGAAGGAACTAAGTTCTGGGATACTCTCGAAATCTGCTTCCGGGAAAAGGATAACCGTAAGATCAGAATCAGCAATCTAAAACCGGTACCATTGGATGCCTCCCATAATTCTGAAAACAATGCATACCTTCTACCATTTTGTGTTTATGTCTCTGATGGCAGCGAGTACCTGCTTCAGGCGAGTGGGCTACACATTGATAATGAAAATGAGTTTAACCTGGTCAATGGGAATAATAACCGACTGCAATATAAACTGGGCTTTTCACCCGACATATCAGGAAATAACTGGCTCCCACTGAAACCGGGAGATGCAGAAACCGGGACTGGTAATTCGCATATAGATACGCTTTGTGGTGGCCAGACGAATGCCCGATTCAGAATTCACCTGAATGATGACGTAGGCAGTGCTCCCAGTGGCGTTTATTCAGATATTGTGACCGTTACTGTCACCCCCAAATAAGGGGCAAAAAAAAACGGGCCCTAAACGCCCGTGAGATAAGATTCTCTCTGCAAAATTCACAGTGTGTGAACTGTGTCATGGAACAGCGTTCACTTGGAACAGCGCCTCATCCGTGAGGACAGTTGTATCCTATTGAAAACAGCACTCCTCCGGAATTGGTAGTAGTCCCTAAAAAAACGTGTATATGACTGCTACTCCTTCCTTATTCATTGGGGGATTTCTGCACTGATTACCTCAAGACCGAGGTAACACTCACACTGGCATGTAAAGACCGGTTGGCGGCTTCTGACAACCGGTTTGCCCCACCAGTCGATGGCGAATACCTGTCCACGAAGCGTATGTGGAGCCGTTTCTTTGCTGAACAAGAATTACACAAAACCAACTAATCATTGACCTGAATCATACCGGATTTTCACAAAATCAATCATTGTTCGCGCCCGATTTGTCCAGTCCCTCACTTTGGATGTTGCCTTTATGTCTGTTAATTTCATCCAGCTCGGCGTGTTTATATTTCTGACCGCTGCCGTTGGTCTGTTTACCTATCTGAAGTGTCGTCAGCAGAAACGCAGTACGGATTCCAACAAAGACTACTTTCTGGCGGGGGGAAACCTGACCTGGGTCTATGTGGCCGGTTCCATTATGCTGACCAATATCAGTACTGAACAGATTGTCGGTATGAATGGTGCCCAGACACTGCTGGTCGCCTGGTGGGAGATTGCGGCGGCTGTCGGCCTGATCATTCTTGCCAAATGGCTTATTCCGCTTTACTACCAGTACGATTGTACGACCACAACTGAACTACTGGAAAAGCGTTATCACGACAAAGCGTTACGGGCAACGGTATCCGTGCTATTCCTGCTGGGATATCTCTTCATTCTGCTGCCGACGGTTCTGTATACCGGCTCACTGTTCATGAAATCCATGTTCGGGCTGGACCTGTCAATCATGACCATTGCCATCCTGTTCGCCGTGGTGGGCTCAATCTATGCAATTTTTGGCGGTCTGCGTGCCATCGCTATCTCCGATACCTTCAACGGCTTTGGCCTGCTGATCATGGGATTGCTGGTGACCATACTGGCGCTTTATGCAATTGATTTTGATCTCAGTGGTATTCCGGTAGAACGAATGACCCTGGTCGGTGGTAATGACTCGGATATTCCCTGGCATACACTGTTTACCGGTATGATCTTTATCCAAATCTTCTACTGGGGCACCAATATGGTGATTACCCAGCGGGCGCTGGCGGCCAAGAGCGTCAAAGAAGCGCAGAAAGGTATTTACGCTGCCGTCGTGATGAAACTGTTGATTCCGTTGGTTGTGGTGCTGCCAGGCATGATCGCCTATAAGCTCTATGGCCCTGTGGGTGATGTGGCCTATGGCCGACTGGTAGGCGACATCCTTCCGTCCTGGCTGTCCGGGGCGTTTGCCGCCGTGATGGCGGGCGCTGTACTCAGTACCTTCAACAGTACCCTGAACTCAGCCGCTGCACTCTATGTCTGCGACATTCACCAGAATTATGTCAATGACAAGGCCTGTGTAAAATCCCTGAGTATGCGGGTATCCATTGTCTTTGCCATCATTGGTGTTGCACTGGTACCGGTGCTGCAAAATGCCAAATCCATCATTGCCCTGCTGCAGCAGCTCAATGGCCTGTACAGCATGCCGGTGCTGGCAGCCTTCCTGGTGGCCATTCTGTTTGATCAGGTAAAGCCACGAGCGATCCTGATCAGCATGCTGATGGGCTCAGGCCTCTATGCCATCTTTACTTTCGCCTGGACACCACTGCATTACATCCACCTGATGTGCATTACTCTCGTAGCAACCATGATGTGTTCACTACTCATTAACACATTGGTGTACGGTCAGCAGGCACGTTTCAGAACGGCAAACAAAGTCATCCACCAGCCCGGTGAAGCGTTGTCTTAAGGTAATACAGGAAATATCAGGGTGCTGATCTATCTGGCCTTATCAATTGAGGCTATCAGCCCCCACAGGCAGGATTAATAACTTTGAACCTGCCTGGACTCTGTTATTGATTAAGTTACCAGTCAATTTGTTGCGCTTTCTCCATGACTGCGAGCTTTTTCTTCATGAGTTCCAGCTCCAATCGCCTGCGCTCCAGCTCCATATCATACAGTGCCTTGCAGTCCAGCCTTTCAGGAGTTCCAAAACGATAGGTGAGAGATATGCCAAACCCATCGTTTCTATCCCATTTCTCTAAATTGTAAGCATCATCGCCATGTTGACTGTAGTCGGTGCTATCTCTTCCAGCGCCGAAGGTAAGTTCTGTATTGCTATCATCCGCATCAAATGAACAGGAGGTACCATCTGCAAGTCGGATGGTATCTGCAAACGCTGAAATACTCGGCAACAGGGCCAGAGTCATAATACACAGAAATCTCAACATCAAAGTCTTACCAGTCCGACTCTTGAGCATACTTTGGTTCTTACACCACCTTTAACGGATGACACCGAACACACTTCGTACACAATCGGTTTGTTAAACTCGATCGTTTCGAAGACGACACCTACCCGCTGCTGACTACCCGGCGATAAAAGCCGGGTTTGATCCACTTTCTTACCATCAACGGTAATATCGTAGCGATCAGCATTTCTGGAAATGTTGGTTATAGTGAACATAACCGTTTTCTGATCCTGTACTGATATGGCCTCCATCAGGTTGTCTTTTCCACCATAACTTGACGGAGTCTGACTATGCCCAAAAACAGTGAGCGGTATCGAAAACATTACCAATGCAGCGAGTAGAAGCCTCATAAAAACTCCTTAGGAGCAGCGAATAGTCACTTCGGTCACAACCTTTGCTTCACCTGCAAGCACGTTGTCTTGCAGATCATCATAACGTGCGTGCACTTCAACGGTATCTTTGCGCTCTACCGGAATAGTGATTTCATCACTCAGGTTTGATGATTTAGCCCCGTTTGCTGTTGCGCTGTAGAGCACTTTATCCGCTGTCAAGTTTGGCGAAACATCATGGGTTGTGATTGTAACTGTGGCATCGTATTTTTGGTTATGCCGAACTTCAAAAATACCGGCTTTACCTTCAGAAGCTCCCTGAAAGGACAATGAACCGTTCTCTTTGACATCAATTCCACATACACCTTTGATGTCTGCCCTAAACTCAAGATTTTCGTTTGAGTCCCAGTCTGCTCCTGCGAAAGAAGAAACTGCCAGTGCTGAAATAAGTGGTAAAAAGATAAGTTTACGCATTGTAAATTTAATCTATCTCTATTTTGGGAAGCGGATTTTATGCCTTTCCTCTTTGAGAGAAAGCAGGTATTTGCTACCTGTTTCTTACGTGGTTATTTAAAACTTTTGTAATAATACGGCCAAAGCACACAACTCTGTGCGGCATGTAATAGCCCTCCCGATGATTTACCGGAACGGCTGCTGCTTTTTATTTCTGGTAACGCTTCACAGCATTAGCAGCCACCTGGTTAATCTGCTGGTTCAGCCGGTCGAGCCGTTCCCGTTTGGTATGACGATCCATGATCCGGTCTTCCATCACTTTACGGACTTCCCTGCGCAGCTTGCTGATCTCCCGGCTGGCCTTGTTGAGCCCGGCTTTGTTTTTCAGTCTGGCACTGGCTGACTGTTCCAGCTCTTTAGCTCGCTGGTTTTCCCCGGTTTCCTGATAGTGCTTGATGGACGAAGCAATGGCATTTACCTCCTTGTTCATCTCATACAGCTCGTTGGTGTAACGGGTGCTGCCTTTGATGCGATCCCCAAAGAACGAACCCACTACCGGGTAGTCCTGTTTGTTCCATGCCGGCTTTTCCCCGGCACCAGTCAGGTGTCGGGTAACCGCATCGGTCACCGCCAGCGTACCGGTAGCGAATGAATTGAAATAGCCTTTCAGCAGGTGCTCCAGCTTTTTTGGGGAGTGCATCCACTCCGGTGCGCCTTCGGGAAGGTACTGCACCAGTTCCTTTAGCGTCTCGCTAGTGTACGGATCGTACTGGGCCTCCGGCTTCAGGTGCTGCAAGCTTATGGGCACTATATCCCGGTCACGGAAACGATCGCGGTTCTCGCCCACTTCCCAGATCGGCTTTATGAACTGAGGTATGGGTGTGGATTCCAGGTTAAACATCGACATCCCCAGAGTCAGCATGGAATCCTTGATCCACTTGGCATCCTCATGGCCCATCATCCCCTGCCACAGAAACTCCGGGATGGTGGCAAAGATATGCCCCACTTCGAACGGCTTGGGAATTCGGAAATGACCGTCTTCTCCCTCACCGATCCAGAAGTGGTGGTAAGCCACTTTCTCGTCGGTGCTGAGTGCCTTGTAACGGTCATCGTCTTCAAACAGTCGCACCAGCAGCCAGGAGGCAAAGCCGTACATCAGCCCCCGTGTCAGCACCTCACCGGAAAAGGCGCTCCAGTGCAGTTCATCTCCGGGCTTCATGCCCCGCCACATCCGGTTAACCCCCTGAAGCAAACTGTTGGTGAACTGGATGGATTGGGTCAGGAACCGGACAATGCCCCACTGCCCCTTACGGGTAAAGTTCATCACATCCAGCGACTGATAAGCGGCTTCCGCCGTGGAACCACCTTCTTCCTTCACCCGTTCAAAGACGTGCAGCCGGTTGGAGTCCTCAAACCGTGCGCCGATGCTGTCCCAGAAGTCGATCAGCCTGCCGGGGCTGTTCAGGATACGATTCTGCTCGGCAGGGGATAGTTTCTTGCGGATATTGTTGTAGTTGCTGCGGTAGTGGCCGCTGCTACTGCTGCCTCCCGCCATTTTCATCGCCCACAGGGAGTCATCCTCAT
>OODV01000294.1 GCA_900299555.1 uncultured Endozoicomonas sp. | reverse complement strand
CTGATTGGACACCCTCTAGAATCCAGCTTTAAGAAGTGCGTAGCGGGAATCGCTGCTCTTGTTTTGGGGGCATCACAATATGAAAAAAAGCAGTATAAAGTTTTTGCTCACGGCCACATTGTCAGCGCTAATCGGTGTTGGTATCGGTTTGGGGATCAGTGGTACTGATGCGGGCAGAATGATTGATGAACGTAAGGCGGAGGTGGCTGGTAACCTGGCCAGCCAGTTTATTGCTTCGCAATCAGAGCATGACCCGAACCTGAAGGTAAAAACAGTTGCGAAACTGCACCACATTCCAGTTGATGTCGATCGTTTTCAAGAGAATATCTTCCGGGCCAGTGGCGTCGCGAACACCTTTCTGATTAAAACGCCGGAAGGCAATGTTCTGTTTGATACCGGCCTTCCAACTCAGGCAGTTAAACATAAACGACTGCTGAAGGAAGCAGCGGGTGGTGATATTGCCTATATCGTCCTCTCTCATTCTCATGGCGATCATATTGGTGGTTTGAAATTCTGGCAGGCGGAATACCCGGATGCAAAAATTATTGTTCATGAACGATTCGCAGAAGGGCAGCGTTATCTGAAAGACCTGGAGCAGTACTTCTGGAACCGGAATCGCACGCTGTATACCTTTATGCCTGAGCATCCTCCGGAAGAAGGCACAATGTTCGCCTACGGCGGTATTAACGGCGATATCGTAGTGGAAAATGGTAGCACCTATGAATTTGAATTGGGTGGTGTGCAGTTTCAGGTGATTCCAACACCGGGGGCGGAAGGCGATGATAACCTGGTAATGTGGATACCTGAACAGAAGGCACTATTCACAGGCGATGTATTTGGCCCGCTGTTCCCAATGGTTCCCAACCTGTTTACTTTACGTGGTGAGCGTTTCCGTGATCCTGTCGCCTATATCAACTCATTGGATGCCATGGTTGATCTGAAACCGGAAATTATTCTGCCCAGTCACTTTGATCCTCTGACAGATGCTGCGCAATTACAGAGCGATCTGTTGAAAATGCGGGGAGCCACCCGTTACATCCATGATGCGACCATTGCCGGAATGAATGCGGGTAAAACCCTTTGGCAGCTCATGGATGAGGTTCAGCTGCCTGATGAGATCAACATCAGCCAGGGGCATGGCAAGGTTTCCTGGAATGTTCGCAGTATCTGGGAATACTACAGCACCTGGTTCCATTTTGAGTCCACCACTGAACTATATACGACCCCGGTAAGACAGCTCTATCCTGAACTGGCTGAGCTGGTGGGTGGAACTGAGCCCCTGATGGTAAAGGCTGAAGAGCAGGTAAGCAGTAACCAACCGGTTAAGGCGCTCCATTATATTGAAATGGTGCTTGCCAGTGAGCCAAACCATAAATCTGCTTACCAGCTGCGTTTACAGGCGCTGAAACAGCTATTGGCTCATGCTTATGAGAATGGTAGTAACTTCAGTGAAACCGGCTGGCTGAAGGCTCGTATAGCGACAACAGAAAAAGATATTGCAGCATTGTAGTGCAAATCTAATTGATTGAGGGGGGCTGATAAAAGAGGCTAATCTCTGGTCCCCCTTTATCAGCAGTAATTGTCAGGACTCAAAGTCCATCACTACTGTAGTCGAGCTGTATGCATACATCTCACGTGCAAAGGGGGTTCACTTCTTCCTGAGCTTTATGCACAGCACTCAGGCTCGCTTAAGCGAGCCTGATAAATGCACCCTACCAGCTTAGTTAAACGGTCGCTTCCTCTTTTACCTTATATTGAGCCTTGAGTACCCGCTTCAGAAGCTTACCTGTTTCTGTACGAGGCAGTTCCTGCACAAACTCAACACTGCGTGGGCACTTGATATTTGAAAGATGCTCACGACAGAAGTCGATGATCTGCTGCTCTGAAAGAGACGCTCCCAGTTCCGGTGATTGCGGTTGGACAATGGCCTTAACCTCTTCACCAAAGTCTTCGTTAGGGACACCGATCACGGCAACATCAGCGACTTCTGGCAGGGTAATAATCAGGTTCTCGGTTTCCTGTGGGTAGATATTGACGCCACCGGAGATGATCAGATTGGTTCTGCGGTCGGTAAGGTACAGATATCCCTGCTCATCGACATAACCCACATCACCCAGTGTACTCCAACCTTGAGAGTGGCGGCTGTTTTGGGTTTTTTCCTCCTCATTATGGTATTCGAAGGTATAACTGCCTCCAAAGTACACTGTGCCTTCCTTACCACTGGGTAGCTCTTCCCCGGTCGCTTCATCAACAATATGGATTTCACCGTAGATGGCCTTTCCTACACAGCCTTTATGTTCCAGCCACTCCTTAGGATTAATAACGGTCATGCCATTCCCTTCGGAACCAGTGTAATACTCATGAACCACAGGGCCCCACCAGTTGATCATGTTCTCTTTAACGCTGGTTGGGCAGGGTGCGGCAGAATGGACAGCGCACTGCAGTGAAGACAGGTCGTAGCGATGTCGGGTTTCGGACTCCAGCTTGAGAAAGCGCACGAACATTGTGGGTACCCACTGACTGTGAGTGACCTTGAAGCGCTCGATAAACTGCAGCGCTTTTTCTGGCTCGAACTTTTTCATGATCACAACCGTGGCTCCCAGTCGTGTATAAGCGGATGCCCAGTAAAGAGGTGCTGCATGATACAAAGGAGCGGGCGACAGAAAGACCGAATCACTGCTGGCACCGTAGAGGAATTTCTGCATGGCAGGGTAGTTGCCAGCACTGTTCCCCATGCCGAGTGGGCCCTGTACAAATGGACGCTTGATACCTTTTGGCAGGCCTGTTGTGCCTGAGGAGTACATCATGAACATGCCTTCGCATTCGTCTTCGATCGGCTCATCGCTCATGTTTTCCAGCTCGGCATCCCAGTCGCGGAAACCATCCACCAGTTGCTCATCCGCTTTGATCATGAACTTTGCAACACCGGCTGGTACTGGCAGCTGGGAAAAGTCGATGGTGTCGGCAAGTTTGCCAGAGGCTATGAAGACACTGGCTTCACAGTTTTCGACAATGTAAGCAATTTCATCACTCTTCAGGCTGGTGGAGATGGGGGTAAAGTACAACCCGGCCCGGACGGCAGCCCAGCAGATATGTTGAAACTCCAGGCAGTTCTCGATCATGACCGCAACATGGTCACCGGTTTTAAGACCCAGCTGGCGGAACAGCTGAGCACCACGATTACTGAACCGTTCAAGCTCACCAAATGTCAGTTGCTCACCAGTATCTGCAAGAATATAAGCCGGTTTGTCAGGTGTGTTCTGGGCATGGAAAGTGGGATGCATGGTCATAATGTGAACTCTCTTTCTTATTGTTATTTGTTTTGTTCCCACCTTGCAGTGGGAACTGTTCGTGAGAATGGCGCTTATAGAAAAGCGAAGGCATCATGACTCAGTGCCATCATTGCTTTACCAGAAGCCTCGGCTGCATTGGCATGACTGTCAGCACGAGGTAACAGTCGCTGAAAATAGAACTCTGCCGTTGCCAGTTTGGCCTGATAGAACTCAGGGGCTTCGACACCTTCAGCGATTTTTTGCTGAGCCAGCTGAGCCATCTGTGCCCACATATAGGCCAGTGCCACATAGCCGGAGAACATGGTGTAATCCACGGATGCGGCCCCTACCTCATTAGGGTCACTCATCGCTTTGGAACCAATGGCCATGGTCAGTTCACCCCACTGCTTGTTCAGGGCCTGCAATGGCTCGATAAAGGGTTTCATTGCTTCATTGTTACCAGCTGCTTCACAGAACTTATGAATCCGTTTGGTGAAATTGCGCAGCAGGGTTCCCTGACTTCCCATGACTTTACGGCCAAGAAGGTCAAGCGCCTGAATTCCGGTAGTGCCTTCATAAAGCGTGGCTATACGGGCGTCTCGTGCTATCTGCTCCTGACCATTGTCACGGATATAACCATGCCTACCCAGAACCTGAATGCCTAGGTTAGTGACTTCTACACCAACTTCGGTACAGAACGCCTTGGCTATTGGGGTTAATAGGGAAAGGAGATCATCCGCTGCTCTGGCATTCTCCTCATTGCCGTATTTGGACTGGTCCACTAACTGGGCGAGCCAATAGATAAGTGCCCGTGAACCTTCATTTAATGCTTTCTGAGTAAGAAGCATCCGTCGTACATCCAGGGTGTTCAATAATGGGGTCTGCTTCACCATCGGTGTTGGCTGGGCCAGTTAATGCCCTCATCTGTGTGCGTTCCCTGGCATAGTTAAGGGCACCCTGGAATGAGTTCTCCCCCATGGAAACACCCTGCAGGGCCGTACCAATGCGGGCTGAATTCATGATTTTGAACATGACCTCCAGACCACGATTCTCTTCACCGACCAGGTAGCCAGTAGCACCATCGAAATTCATCACACAGGTGGCTGATCCCTTGAGTCCCATCTTCTTTTCAATAGAGCCACAGTGAACAGCATTACGCTCGGTCAGGTTCCCGTTCTCATCGGAGTGAAACTTTGGAACGATAAACAGCGAAATGCCTTTAGTGCCTGACGGGGCTCCTTCTACACGGGCCAGTACTGCGTGAATAATATTCTTAGTCAGATCATGCTCACCTCCGGAGATAAAAATCTTGGTGCCGGAGAGGGAGTAGCTTCCATCGTCGTTTGACTTGGCTTTGGTCCGGATAAGTCCAACATCCGATCCACAGTGAGCTTCAGTCAGGCACATGGTGCCACCCCATCGGCCACTGATCAGGTGGGGAAGGTAAGTGTTTTTCTGTTCTTCACTGCCTGCAGTCAGAAGACAGGTGACAGGTGCCTGACTTAAGCCTCCGTACATACTCCACGCATGGTTGGCAGAACCGGTCATCTCTCCCATTATCATGGCGCAGGACCCCGGAAGATTCTGGCCACCGTATTGTTCTGGGTGAGAGAGGCCCAGCCAGCCTGCATCTGCGTACTGGGCAAAAGCCTGCTTGAAGCCTGCCGGCGTCTGGACATCACCGCCTTCAAAGCGGCAGCCCTCTTCATCACCGCTATGATTCAGGGGGGCCACCACCTGTTCAGCAAATTTGGCGCCATTGACCAGTATGTCATCGATCAAATCCTGACCTGGCTGTTCACAGTTGCTCAAAGACTGGTAATGGGTTTCGCTGTTCAGCAGCTCATGGATAACAAACTGGATATCTCTTACAGGGGCTTGGTAATGACTCATTATTGTACCCTTATGCTTATTTTTATGGGCTCTCGCTCCCATGCTCTGCGTGGGAACGAGGTATAACCCTTTATTATTCTTTTAAATGAACAGCTCGTTGCTTTCAGCTCTTTCCAGGAGGATTGCCGGTGGTTCGAACCGTGAACCATAGTGTTTAGCCAGCTCTCTCGCCCTGCAGGCAAATGCACGCAGGCCATAGGCATTGATGAACTGGAATACACCACCCGAATGAGCCGGAAAACCAATGCCGAAAATGGAGCCGATATTGCCGTCAGCGGCTGTGTTCACCACGCCTTCTTCAAGCGCTCTTAATGCTTCAAGGCTCTGGCAGAAGGTCAGTCGGTCACGGATATCTTCAAAGGGAATTTCCTGGTAGCCGTTGGGGGCAAAGTGCTCTTTCATGCCCGGCCAGATGTGCTTCTTACCGTTTTTGGGATAGTCATAATAACCACCGCCGTGGATTTTCCCCTTGCGGCCAAATTCTTCGACCATTTTAATGATCAACTCTGCCGCAGGATCGTTATTGATGGGGTTACCCTGTGCTTCAGCATCTGCACGGGTCTGCATGGTGTTTTTGTAGGCGGTTTCCTGGCTTATCTCGTCAATGGCCGCCAGAGGACCTACCGGTGAACCATTAAAACGGGCGGCATTTTCAATCAGTGCCGGGTTGATTCCTTCCAGAACCATGGTGGCTCCTTCGGAAATCGTTTTGCCGATCACACGGGTTGTGAAAAAGCCCGGGGCATCATTTACGACAATAGGCGTTTTACTCATGGCTTTGGCCAGATCAAAAGCGACGGCCAGAGCATGGTCCGAGGTCTTCTCACCACAGATGATTTCAACCAGAGGCATCTTTTCCGCTGGGGAGAAGAAGTGCATGCCAATATAGTTTTCAGGCCTTGAAGAGGCTTCCGCCAGTTCGGTAATGGGCAGAGCAGAGGTATTGGAAGCCAGTATGGCGTTGGTAGCAATAGCCTCTTCGGTTTCCCGGGTAACCTGAGCTTTTATGCGCCGGTCTTCAAACACGGCTTCAATGACCAGATCACAGTCAGCAAGGTCTTCATAACTGGCCGTTGGGATTACTCTGGCCAGGATCTCCTCAGCTTGAGATTCACTGATGCGTTTGTTCTTTTTGCAGACTTGCTCACAATAGCCTTTACCTCGATCGGCGTTTTCCTGCGAGATATCTTTTAATACGACCTCAATACCGGCTTTGGCTGCGCCAAAGGCAATACCTGCCCCCATCTGTCCTGCGCCGAGAATACCGAGCTTCCTGACCGACGTCGGCTCAATTCCCTTTGGACGACTGATACCGTTATTAATGTCGTTCAACTGGAAGAAGAACGTACGAATCATATTCTTCGCCACCTGTGAGCTCATCAGGCTCATAAAGTAGCGGGCTTCAATTTTCTCTGCGGTATCAAAGTCCACGCGGGCGACATCGTTGACGCAGGCCATGATGGCTTTGGGGGCAGGGAAGTTGTTGTTGTTGGTGTTGTTCATGACATTGACTGGCCCGAAGTAAAACAGACCGGCCAGTTCACGGGATATTTCTTTATCGTTGGGCGCACCAGCAGGAATCTTGAAGCCTTTTTCATCCCAGGGCTGGCAGGCTTTTGGGTTGGCCAGAAGCCAGGCTTTGGCGCTGGCATGCATTGCTTCTTCGCTATCCACCAGTTCATCAACCCAGCCTTTGGCCAGCGCCTGTTCGGCTTTGAACTTTTTGCCGGCAGATAGCCAGGTTACGGCTTTTTCACAACCGAACATCCGCACGATACGAACCACGCCACCAGCTCCTGGCATCAAACCAAGCTGAGCTTCTGGCAGCCCGACTTCAACGCCTTTCTGATTGATGGCAATTCGATGATGTGCCGCAAGACAGATTTCAAAGCCACCGCCCAGTGCTGCGCCGTTAATGCCAACCACAACCGGTATGCCCAGCGTTTCCAGATACCGTAAGGGGAGTTTGGCATCCAGAATACTCTGGAAGTTGTCCCTGGCTTCCTCTTCGCTGAGCTGAGTCGGTATTTCCAGCAGGCTGGACAGGTCGCCTCCACCAAAGAATGTTTTCTTGCCCGAGCGAATATAAACACCGCTGATATCACCGGCCGACGCCAGGGCTTGAAGCTCGGAAACGGCTTTCTTCATGGCTTCGATGTATTCGAAGCCCATGGTATTTACCGACTTTCCTGGTTGATCAAGGATCAGTTCAACGATTCCGTTGTCGTCTTTTTCCAGTCGAATGTATTCCATTGATTTGTCCGTTCTTATTTTTATGTAAACGATGCTTTGTCTGGTTACAGCCGCTCAATGATGGTGGCAATACCGATGCCGCCACCGGCACACAGTGTGACCAGTCCTCGTTTCAGATCCCGTCGTTCCAGTTCATCCAGCAGTGTGCCGACCAGCATGGCGCCTGTTGCTCCAATGGGGTGGCCCATGGCAATAGCGCCGCCATTGACATTGATTTTTTCATCGGGAATATTCAGTGCTTTCTGGTAGCGAAGAACCACGGCCGCAAAGGCTTCATTAAGTTCAAACAGATCAATGTCGTCCAGTTTCAGCCCGGCTTTGGTCAGCACTTTTTCTGTAGCAGGCTCAGGGCCAGCCAGCATGATGGTTGGCTCAGTACCGGTGGTTGCGCAGGCGACAATGCGAGCTCTTGGGGTAAGGTTCTGCGCAGCTCCTGCCGCTTCACTGCCTACCAGAACCAGCGAAGCACCATCCACAATGCCGGATGAATTACCTGCGGTATGGATATAGTCCAGGACTTCAACTTCCGGGTATTTGAATTTCAACAGGTCGCCATGACCAAGGTCGCCAAACATCTGAAAAGAGGAAGGGAGTTTTGCCAGGCTCTCGGTGGTAATGTCCCCCCGGATGGTTTCATCGTGATCCAGAATGGTCAGGCCATTCATGTCTTTGACGGGGATGATGGAACGATCAAAATAGCCATTTTTCCGAGCATGAGCCGCACGCTGTTGTGACATCAGCGCATACTGATCCAGATCGGAGCGGCTGAAACCTTCCTGTCTTGCTGTCAGATCGGCGGCAACACCCTGGGAGATGCCATAACTTTCCATGGCTGTCCAGGGATCACCTGCTGCAGCTCCGCTGGCTCCGATACCCAGCCGGGACATG
Source organism: uncultured Endozoicomonas sp. (assembly GCA_900299555.1). Lineage (GTDB taxonomy): Bacteria > Pseudomonadota > Gammaproteobacteria > Pseudomonadales > Endozoicomonadaceae > Endozoicomonas. Next base: position 763 of record OODV01000294.1, on the reverse strand, counting down.
GACTCAACACCTCCGGCCACTACCATCTCTTCAAACCCGGAACGGATTTTCATCGCGGCCAGGTTAACTGCATCCAGCCCTCCGGCGCAGTAGCGGTGCAGTTGTGCACCAGTAGTGATGTCATCCCAGCTGGAATAGACGAGGGCAGTCTTCGCAATATTCTGGCCCTGTTCGTTAACCGGTTCTCCGGTAGCCAGGATTAGATCATCCACCTGTCGGGTATCCAGCTGGTTTCTTTCCTTCATGCTCTCCAGAAGGTTGGTTACCAGATCAATGGGTTTGACTTCATAGAGACTGCCGGCGGGTTTGCTGGGGGCTCCCGCTTTTCCCCGACCTCTTGGCGTGCGGATCGCATCATAGATATAGGCTTCAGTGGTCATGTTTATTCCTGATTTTTCTTTTAGTTATTAGGTTCAGGCGCTGGCAGGAGCGAGTACACCCCATTCGGCCAGTACTGCTTCGGTATCTTCCCCAGTGGACCGTGGACCATGAGGAATGGTGGCTTCTGTCCTGCTGAAGCGGGGCGTTGGTGATGGCTGCAATACCCCTTCCACTTCGCTATAGGTGCCACGGGCCTGATTGTGGGGGTGGTCTGGCGCTTCCCAGATTGACAGTACCGGGGCAAAACAGGTATCGGTGCCTTCCAGCAGTTCGCACCATTGATCCCGTGTTTTGGTCTTGAACAACTCCGCCAGTGTTTCTTTATAACTGTCTTTCACCACCTCTATCAGGAATAAACCGATTCGTAAGAAATGCCTAAAAT
>OODV01000099.1 GCA_900299555.1 uncultured Endozoicomonas sp. | reverse complement strand
AGTTTTTCTGTACGGATGACTGGGCATCCTATGCGAAGCAGTTACCAGAGAAAAAACATATTATTGGTAAGCATTTTACTCAGCGTATAGAGAGGCAAAACCTGAATTTCAGGACACGTCTGAAGAGGTTGGCTCGACAATCTATTTGCTTTACAAGATCAGAAGAAGTTCACGATAAAGTAATCGGAGAATTTATCTACCGAGAGCACTATCAACTCCTCTGAACCTCCACCAAAAAACACACTGAAAGAAGGTACTTTAGCCATTTAGATAAAAAAGTCAAAAGGCTAAGATCAGAATGCAGAAAAGTATACCTTGAAGAATATGAATACAACAAAAGGCCAAAAAACTGTACCGTTGGAGAAATGCGGACACCTGCAAAGAATATGGTAAAAGAGTTATTAAAGGATCAATTACCAAAAATATTTAGTCATTTCCGGCACACTAACTTAGATCAAGTAAGAGAAAAACTCACCCCACTATTAAATATTGTTAATGATAAAGCAACTCTTGGGTAATTATTTTAATATCCATTCTTTGAGCAACGGTGGTGTAAAACACCACCATCTAATTTTTATACCACTCCCCACAATAACACCGCCAATATCTGGGGTGACAAAATCCTCAAACACATCACCAGAGGATAAACCGTAGCGTAAGATAGTGCTGCAGCTCCCGACTTTTCATGCAGGCTGTTGGCAAAAGCCAGTGCAGGCGGGTCGGTCATGGAGCCTGCCAACATGCCGCAAATGCTCAGGTAGTTAAGCCCCCCAAACATACGACTGGTAATACCTATCACCAGCAGGGGAACCAGAGTAATCACGGCACCGTACATCATCCATTGCAAACCATCCCCATTGACCAGAATATCGACAAAGTTTTCTCCGGACTTCAAACCAACCACCGCCAGAAACAGAACAATACCGATCTCTCGCAACGCCAGGTTGGCACTCGGCGGCATAAACCAGTATAAACGGCCAATACTGCCTATTCGGCCAAGGATCAACGCCACCAGCAATGGTCCACCCGCCAGACCCAGTTTGAGTGCTGCAGGTAAGCCCGGGATATGCAGTGGAATAGAACCCAGCAGGATTCCCAGACCAATACCGATAAACACCGGCATCATTTGAACCTGCTGCAACTTTTGCTGAGCATTACCCACCTGATTAGCAACGGCGTCAATAGACTCAGGACGCCCCACAAGGTTCAGGATATCGCCAAACTGCAACGTGGCATCCCGGTTCGGCACCAGCTCAACACCGGAACGGTTCAGGCGTGAAACCACGACGTCATAGCGCTGCTTGAATTTAAGATCGATCAGCTTTTTGCCCAGCACCTTCTCGTTGGTTACCACAACCCGGGAGGTTCGCAGTTCGGTTCCCTTCGTCGTCAGGGAAGCATCCACTTCTTCGCCGAGAATAAGTCGAGCATTCTGTAATTTCTGACGACTGCCAACCAGGTGAAGAATATCCCCCAATTCCACAGTTGTATCGCCTTTGGGGACAACCAGCTCCTCTCCCCGCTTCAGTCGCGAGCAAACCAGTTCTCCATCATTCAGCCCCGGAATATCCTGCAGCGCCAGACCATCAATATTCGGGTTTCGAATGGCGATATTGATGGTATAGAGGCTTTCCTTTCCTGAACCGGACACTTTCTCAAATTCTTCCGCTTCCTGGTTAACGTCTATCTTGAATAGCCGCCGGATAAACCACATGCTCAGCAGAATCCCACAGATACCAAACGGGTAAGCAACGGCGTACGCAGAACCTGGCAGTGCCAACATACTTTCAGGTGTCCCAAGCTCTGCCAGAATACCTGTGCCTGCTGCCAGAGAAGGCGTATTCGTCACAGCGCCCGAATAAACACCCAGCACAACGGGCAGGGGAACATCAAACATCAGGTGAAGTACGGTAGCAACCACACCACCCAGCAGTACCAGCCCCGCAGCAAAGGCATTCAACTTCAGGCCACTGCTTTTCAGCGATGAAAAGAACCCCGGTCCCACCTGAATACCAATGGTGTAAACAAACAGAATCAGGCCAAACTCTTTGATGTACTCCAGGGTGTGACTGTCCAGATGGATATCCATCTGGTAGACAAAATGCCCTACCAGGATGCCTCCAAACAGAACACCACCTATGCCCATACCGATGCCGCGGATGCGCCAGTTGCCTATCCAAAGGCCCAGCACAGCCACCAGCGACAAGATCGATATGGATATCGCTATATCGCTCATTATATTTTCCAGAAAGTGAGAATGAATTGATGATGAAGACCAAAAAAGCATCATCACCTTACCAAATACTGACAATCAGGCCGGATGATATGGATCAATGCCGGACAATCTATATGGATAAATCAACAGGAAAAGTGCAGTTGAGCAGGCAGTGTTGTATCCTAGCGGGTTATTAGTTTCCCTGACTCTTTGATTGGTTTTCATAAAGCTTTTCTCACCAGACTGCTTTCAAGAAAGCATCAAAGCGATCCTTTACATTAAGCCTGTTGAGCGATGATGGAAGAGCATTACCAACCGCATCAGATTGAGAGCGAAGCCCAGAAATTCTGGGAAGACAATGACAGCTTTGCTGTCACCGAAGATAACAGTAAAGAGAAGTATTACTGTCTCTCCATGTTCCCGTACCCCAGTGGCCGACTGCACATGGGGCATGTTCGTAACTACACCATTGGTGATGTAATTTCACGCTACCAGCGCATGCGGGGCAAGAATGTCCTGCAGCCCATGGGCTGGGATGCGTTTGGTCTGCCTGCAGAAAATGCAGCCATCAAAAACAAGACCGCACCCGCACCCTGGACCTACGAAAACATCGATTACATGAAAGGCCAGCTCAAACGCCTCGGCTTTGGCTATGACTGGAACCGTGAGCTGGCGACCTGTAAGCCGGACTACTACAAGTGGGAACAGTGGTTCTTCACTCAGCTCTACGAAAAAGGTCTGGTCTATAAAAAAATGGCCACCGTTAACTGGTGTCCAAACGATGCGACTGTACTGGCCAACGAGCAGGTTGAAGATGGCCGCTGCTGGCGTTGTGACACCGTGGTTGAGCGCAAAGAGCTGCCGCAGTGGTTTGTCAAAATCACAGCCTACGCGGATGAACTGCTGTCCGACCTCGAAAAATTGGAGCACTGGCCAGAGCAGGTTAAGGCCATGCAGCGCAACTGGATCGGCCGTTCCGAAGGTGTGCAGATGACCTTTAAGGTTGCCAACACGCCTGAAGGTGCTCCTGAAGAGTTCAAGGTTTACACCACACGTCCTGACACCCTGATGGGAGTGACCTATGTAGGTATTGCCTCAGAGCACCCATTGGCCAAAGCAGCAGCGGCCAATAACCCTGCGCTTGACACATTCATTCAGGACTGCAAATCCAATGCGGTGACTGAAGCAGAAATGGCGACCATGGAGAAAGTGGGTGTCGATACTGGTATCCGTGCTATTCACCCAATTACGGGTCGTGAAGTGCCCGTATGGGCGGCCAACTTTGTACTGATGGATTACGGTACGGGTGCGGTAATGGCGGTTCCTGGTCATGACCAGCGTGATTATGAATTTGCCACTCGTTTTGGACTGCCAATTGAACAGGTTATCGAGCCAGCCAATGGCGAAGCAGTTAATCTCAACGAAGCGGCATTTACCGAAAAAGGTAAGCTGGTTAACTCTGGCGAGTTTGATGGCCTGACTTCAGAAGATGCCTTCAATGCCATTGCCGACCGGCTGATTGCTGAAGGTAAAGGTGAGCGCCAGGTGAACTACCGTCTTCGTGACTGGGGTGTCAGTCGTCAGCGTTACTGGGGGGCGCCAATCCCGATGCGCTACCTGGAAGACGGTACAGAAGTTCCTGTTCCACTGGAAGACCTGCCAGTACTGCTGCCAGAAGACGTGGAAATGGACGGTGTTCAGTCCCCGATCAAAGCGGATCCAGAGTGGGCAAAAACCACCCACAACGGCCTGCCTGCCACCCGTGAAACCGATACCTTTGATACGTTCATGGAGTCCAGCTGGTACTACGCCCGCTACTGCTCGCCAAAGTCTGATGACCAGATGCTGAACCCTGAGCAGGCCAACTACTGGCTGCCTGTGGATCAGTACATCGGTGGTATCGAGCACGCGGTTATGCACCTGCTCTACTCCCGCTTCTATCACAAACTGCTTCGTGATGCGGGCCTAGTCGAAAGCGATGAGCCATTCAAGCGTCTGCTCTGCCAGGGCATGGTATTGGCTGACACTTTCTTCAAGGTAGACGAGAAAGGCGTCAAGCAGTGGATCGCACCAACCGATGTCGACAGTGAATTTGACGACAAAGGACGTCTGATTAAGGCCTCCCTGAAAGAGACCGATGACGTTGTTGAGCATGCGGGCATGAGCAAGATGTCCAAATCCAAAAACAACGGTATCGATCCTCAGGATCTGATTGATCAGTACGGTGCGGACACCATCCGTCTGTACACCATGTTCGCAGCGCCACCCGAGCAAACGCTGGAGTGGTCCGAGAGCGCTGTAGAAGGTGCCAACCGATTCCTGCGTCGCTTCTGGAAGCAGGCAGCAGAACATATTGCCTGTGGTGATGTAACTGCTCTTGATCTGAATGCTCTGACAAAAGAGCAAAAGGATCTGCGTCGCAAAGTGCATGAAACCATCAATAAGGTTTCAGATGACTGTGAGCGCCGCCTGACATTCAACACGGCAATTGCTGCGATCATGGAGCTGAACAACGCGATCAACAAATTCCAGGTGAACACCGATCAGGATCGTGCAGTGATGCGTGAAGCCATTGAAGCCACCACGCTGATGCTGGCACCTATCGCTCCTCACGCCATGCACAGTATCTGGCAGTCTTTGGGTCACTCTGAGTCCGTACTGGATGCTCCATGGCCAGCAACTGACGAAGAAGCCCTGAAAAAAGATGCCATCACTCTGGTGGTTCAGGTCAATGGTAAGGTTCGTGCAAAACTGGAAGTTCCAGCAGACCTGGATAAAGATGCCATTGAGAAGCTGGCTCTGGAGCATGACAACGTTAGCAAGTTCACAGACGGTCTGACGGTTCGCAAGGTGATTGTGATTCCCGGTAAGCTGGTGAACATTGTGGCTAATTAAACAACTCAGTCAGGCAACAGCTTTCGGCTGATAAAAATAAAGGGGCTTTTGCCCCTTTTTTTACAACTTAATGTAAAAAATCTAGAAAATAAATAAGCTTACTCATCTTCCATAAGATCCTCATCAAGAGGGTCGTCATCATCATACGGATAAGCTCTTCTTTCTCTCTCTCTCTCTTTTTCCTCTTCTTCTCTACTACGCTTTCTTTTCTTGACTGAGCTACTACCTGTACCAAGACCTGCATTTGGCAAAATAATGGGAGGCAGCTGCTTTTGACTACTTTCCACTACCGGAGGAGGTTGAATAACTACAGAAAGGTTACTTGCTAAGATATTGGACGGCTGCTGATTTAACACACTGACTCCCTGACCAGGCATCATTTGTATCGCATTATTATTGGTACCGGGTTTATTTCCGCCCTCAGGGCGACCTGCTTCATTGCCAGTATATTCCCTGCCCGCAGACCTTTCTCCATTCTTCAGTTCATGATGGGGATTATCCGTTTTACCTAAAGTTTTCACGTGTTCGCCAAGAGTGTCCCTATCAGCCTGAGAGTTGACAGCGCTATTCGCTTCAGACTTGAATGACTCAGAATTAAATTTCTGTTGAATAGGTGAGCTTTGCTGCTCTGAGGCAACAGTGCACTGGTTATTCAATTCACTCAGAGAACACAATGAATCAGCATCCAGCTGAAAACCTTCTTTCCCGACAAGCAGTAACATTTTTTCCAGATTGGATAAATCCAAAACTTTCTGAACCTCACACAGACCTTCCTGAATAAGAAGGTCAATCGCATTCAGTAACAGCAATAGCTCACTAGTCAAGCGTGCATGAAGTAAGCTCGCACTGTAATTCTTAGAACTCGAATGGCTATCAGGACGAACCTCACTGTTATCACATGGCTCGCCAGCCCCCTCAATCACGCCAGCAGTAGCCAGTTGAACAACCCTGACCACCATATCTACCAGTTGCACTATAGGATTGTCAGCCAGGCCGGGTCTTTGGACTGCAAAGGAAAAAGTGTTTGGCATCAGTGGATTGGCAGAATGAACAACAATTGACATATCTGGTAACGCCTTCGTTACCAATAGCCTATTAACCCGAGAAAAAGTTAACATTGGTGTTGCTAGCTGTAACGCATTGTTCGCATTAAAGGACAGACGTGGCTGTGACATTACATCACGCTGAAATATGCTCTGCCCCTGCCATTTTGTAAAAAGCATCCCTCCAAAGTTCAACACCTGCCAGCGGTTTGTCACTTTTACGTGTCTGGAATTTCCATTCGAGTCTGAAAAACAGTGATGCTCTTCCCTTCTTATGTCTTGTAATTGATTTCTACTTTGGGGTGCATAGTCAGGATTCTGTGCAACTACTAGCATGGGGCCACCTGCCTAGACTAAAGCAAAGAATACTCTCTGCTATCATATTGAGCTAATTAGAATTATTCCCTATCCAGTTAGGACAGTCGAAATCCTGATTAGTTCCAGTATGATGGGGCAGTCTGAGCTTGAAGTAGCCGGGCAATAACCAGCAGTATGCAATCATCGAATGGAACTGAACATGTCAAAAGCACTCCAAATAGCTTGCCCCGGGTGTAATACCACCAACCGGGTTCCACAGGACAAGCTGAATGATGGACCCATCTGTGGTAAATGCAGGCACCCCCTCTTTTCCGGTCAGCCAACAGAACTCAGTGCAGGAACATTCCAGCGGTTTATCAATCAGACTGATATTCCTGTGATTGTTGACTTCTGGGCGCCTTGGTGTGGCCCTTGCAAGACCATGGCTCCTGCCTTCAACACGCTTGCAAATGAGCTTGAGCCTGCCGTCAGGCTAGCAAAGCTTGACACCCAACAGCATCCATTACCTGCTCAGCAATTCAACATTCGAAGCATTCCCACCCTGATTTGTTTTCAGAATGGGCGCGAAGCAGATAGAGTTTCGGGGGCCCTGCCTGAGTCTCAACTAAGGCAATGGATTAAACAATTTATCCAATAACACTGACGAGTTTCGCAAAGAGCCGACAGGGAGCTGGCGCCCCCCTTGAATTGCTGGCAAAATTCTCAATCAGATTTAGATTTTATGGGTGAAGCAGGGTAATGGCGTGCTCCGTTTCTTAAAAGGATTTACTATTGTCGCAATTCTGGTAGCTATTATTTTGCCGGGAATGAGATACTTTTTATCCAGTAAAATCACATTGATGGTTAATCAGTGGATTGCCAATATCTCGCCTTATGCCCGTGTCAGCTATGAAAACATTGATATAGATCTGGCTGGAGCCATCAAGCTCCGTAATGCAACTGTAGATGTACAGTATGGCCAACAGCCCAACTTGAAAGTACAGCGTATATCCATTCGCTTACCGGAACTTTACGATTTCTACCAGCTTGTCTTGAAAGGTGATTACTCGCTGGTGCCAGACTCTCTTGCTATAGAATTGCAGGGAATGAATCTGTTTTTTCTGGATAGCCCGCACCTTGCAGAACACTATGCGGCTAGAAATAAGTTGTTAGGGGCACACTTATCAGGAACCTGTGAAAAAAACCTTTTATTTGGCCCTACACAACTCAAATCAATGGGATATACCCCCTCCACGCTCCTGAATTTCGGAATCCAATACCGGTTCCATGATTTTAACCAAACGCTTGACCTTTCAATTGATTCCGAGATTCAAGGGCTTGGATTCATAACGCTTGGTATGTCCATTGACAACGTAAGCCATCTTGACTGGGAAATCGTTAACAGTGATAGGCTGGGACTTAAACAACTCTCCTTTCTGTATCAGGATGATGGCTATATACCTCGAAGAGTTCAGTATTGTGCCCAACGATCAGGAGTTCCCACAGAAGAGTATATAACCAGAGAAGCATCACAGGATGACCGTTACTATGCGGCGTTATGGGGAGTTATTCCGGGAGCATCCATTCGAAGTGCATATCAACAATTTCTGTATTCACCACAAACCATCTCCATCAATTTGGGGTTGCAATCTCCGTTTCGCTTAGACAGACAGTACTGGAAAAACGCAATACCGGTTGTCAGTCAACTCTATGTATCTGTTAACAATGAAGAGATTATTGCCCCAGAGCTCAACATTATTCCAGAGGGTCTGAGTGGAAAATTGGAAGATTTGCGGGCAATACTGAGTCGCCCTGAACAGCCAGAAAAAGTCGACCAAAATACCAATAACATCAAGATAGCCTCTCTCCATGAAGAAATAGACCAAAGAGCCATTTACGTTGGCCAACATGTCCAGTATAAGTCGGTTGAACTGACCAGCTTGACTACAGATGAACGACGACAAGTCAAAATTACGCTGAGTAATGGACGACAGCATGAAGGTTTTATTGTTAGTCTCAACGAAAAGGAACTTCAGTTAAAAAGCCTACATGCGGGAGGAGAAGTGGTTATGCCAGTAAAACTTGAAAGGATTTCTCTATTTGAGATCATGATGCAATAGCCATCGTATTCCCCAAATACACTATTGAGATGGTGATTTAAACCGAAACCCTGTGTTGACACTCCTCGCCATAGCTACACCACGACTAATCACTCCCTTTGGCCTTTCTGCCAAGCTAACCATGCTCATAACGGGGCTGGACAATTTGATTGCTACAAAAAATTGGCACAAAAAGGCCGGAAAATCTCCCGGCCTTTTACCCAATCAGATGATTAACTTTCTAATGCTGCCTGAATCCGCAGCCCATAATCAGTATCACACAGCGTGAAGTGCTGAATCATTTTCTGTTGCACAGATTCTGTCGCCTGCTTCAACCCACCGGCAATATTACCAATAAGCTGTCGCTTCTGATCTTCTGACATCAACCGATACAAGTCACCTGCCTGACTGTAGTTGTCTTCATCACGTGTATCATAACTGTCTTTCACCACACCAATTGATATTTTCCTGAAACCTGTTGTCAAAGGACTGA
>OODV01000293.1 GCA_900299555.1 uncultured Endozoicomonas sp. | reverse complement strand
TCAGTCCTTTGACAACAGGTTTCAGGAAAATATCAATTGGTGTGGTGAAAGACAGTTATAATCTTCCCACTGACTTTTGTTCATCTGGTTGCCAGGTTCTTGTAGGAGAGAGTGTTTATCCAGTCCTGTTTTTTCCAGCAGCTGCCGATAAAACTGAGGTTCAATGGCACCAATAGCGATGTATTTTTCATCCGCTGTTTCGTAGGTATCGTAGAAGTGAGCGCCCCCATCAAGCAGTCCGGCACCGCGCTCTTCTGTGAACATGCCATAGCCGCGGAGGGTGAAAAACATGGTCATTAAGGCGGCACTGCCATCCACCATGGAGCTGTCAATGACCTGGCCCTTACCCGATTTCTGTGCTTCAAGCAGGCCGCAGACAATGCCAAAAGCCAGCATCATGGCACCTCCACCAAAATCACCCACCAGGTTCAGAGGTGCGATGGGCTTTTCTCCTTTTCGGCCAATGGCGTGGAGCGCTCCGGATAGAGCGATGTAGTTGATATCATGGCCTGCTGTTTTGGCCAGAGGGCCATCCTGCCCCCAGCCAGTTATACGACCATAGACGAGTTTTGGGTTCCGGGCTAAACAGTCTTCAGGGCCGACCCCCAGTTTTTCTGCCACGCCTGGGCGAAATCCCTCAAAAATGGCATCTGCCTTTTCGCAGAGCTTGAGCAGTGTTTGAACGCCTTCGGGTGTTTTCAGGTCCAGGGCTACTGAACGTCTGCCACGCATGGCGATGTCCTTGATTTTCATGCCTCCAGAATGCACCCGCTCGATACTGATGACTTCGGCACCCATATCGGCCAGCATCATCCCGCAGAACGGACCTGGACCAATACCCACTAACTCTATAATTCTGAAACCTTTCAGTGGCCCCATCAGATACTCCCCGAATTTTATTATTAATCTGCTGGCAACAGGTTTATGAGCCATGACTATCTATTCATGGTCGAGTATAGTGAGCAGAAATTGGGATCTCTGGTCTGGTTCGGCCTGATTTTTGGTGATCAGAGGCTCCAAGGCCGGATGGATAAGAAGAATACGTTATGTCCGCTATGATAAAAAAAGAGACGACTATCGCGACTCTGGGACGTGCCATCAGTATCACGCTTGAGCATTATGGCTGTGACAGTAAAGCCGTGTTTGATGCCGCTGGACTGGATATATCACTGTCGTACGACCCCGGGGCGCGTTACGACTCCCGCAAATTCGCCAATCTCTGGCGGCTGGCTGCTCAGGCCAGCGGTGACCCCGCTTTTGGTCTTGAGGTTCCCAGGGTTCGCCCTCCTCTGAACCCCGCTCTGGATGCGGCGTTTTCTTCCAGTGATAATCTGCTGCAGGCACTTGACCGTCTTTGTAAGATGTTTCATTTCGTCAATGAAATGAGTGCGCTGAAGCTGTCACAGGAAGGTAGCAGTATTTTTCTTGAGTATATAACCTCAGAAGAGCATCGAGATGTGGTGGCATTCGAAGGGATTGATGCGCTTTTTGCCGCATTAATACACAATATCCGCCAATTGATGGATCCGGATTTCAAGGCAAAAGGTGTCTATTTTGTCAGGCCAGAGCCGGAGAAGGTTGAGCCATACCTGGAGATATTTAATGCTCCCGTTATGTTTGGCCAGTCTATTAATCGGCTTGAGTTTGATTCAGCCCTGTTATCAAAGCCATTGTTAAGTGCCAATGCGGAAATTGCTCATTTGAATGAACAGATTGTTCTTGAGTACCTGGAGCGCTCTGAACGTGATGAAGTTCTGCTGAATACCCGTTTTCATATCATTGCCCAATTGCCCTACGGAGAACCAAATCAGGAAGTCATTGCTGGTTTGCTGAATATCTCTTCCCGGCAGTTGAGGCGCAAACTGAATGAACTGGGAACCAACTACAGTCAGGTGCTGCTGGATGTCCGCCATGAAATGGCGAAAAAGTATTTAAGTCAGAATAAGTTGGCTTTGAGTGAAATTACCCAGCTACTGGGGTTTTCTGATCAGAGTAATTTCACCAAAGCTTTCAAGCGGTGGCAGGGGGAAACGCCCATAGCCTTTCGCAAAAATAGGGCAATAGCTGTATAGAGCATTATTGCCGAAGGGAGGTTCTGCTCTTAATAGTCCTTCCTGCTGATTCTGATCTTCTTCGCTTTTACCAACTGCAATAATGTTGAAGTCTCAATAGCCGCGCTGGCAACGACGAAAAGAAATAAAGTCAATATAAGACAGAAACTGATTGTCATTGTGGTAATGATCATTTTGAATCATGTCAGGGAGAACCTGACCCTCTCCGATTAAATAATGTGGCTATTATTTAATCGGAGAGCTTCGCTAAGCACAATTCAGAAAATTGTATAACCTCTAAAAGTATCTCTGATAAGCCCCCCTTTTAGAGACTGTTTCTAACGTGCTAATGACCCAGTGTTATCTGTCAGGCAGTGCTTTTCGCGGTATTTTCTGGGGGTAGTGCCTGATTGTTTACTGAACTGGCTGTAAAATGTGGACTGGCTTTTGTAGCCAACTTCCAGGGCGATATCGAGCAGCTTTCGGTGTTGGTTCGCAGGGTCTTCAAGCAGTTGTTGAGCTTTATGGATTCGGTAGCGGTTGACCAGTTCATAGAAGTTCCCTCCTGACCTCAGGTTGATTACCTGACTTAATTCGTGCGAGGTAACGCCCAGCAGGTCAGCAAGCTGGCTTAGATTCAGGTCTTCACGCATATAGGTCAGGTCCTGTTCAAAGCACGCTTGTAATTTCCCCCAGATATGATTGATGGAGTCATCATCAAGAGCGTATCGTTCGTATTTAGTCTGTGTTGGGTGTTCTTCAGTGAGAGAAGATTGCTCGACTTTCTCGAGTACTTTCTGAACTTCTCCGGTAAAAATTCTGGGCTGTCTGAGTCCGCCAATGGCAATGAGATAGATAACGCCAAAGTCCAGAAAAAGGAAAACAGAAGGTTGCTCGTTAATGAGCCCCAGGCTAAGCAGTAAACCTGTGGCGATATAGGTGAGACGAAGCGTGATGATGTAAATAATCAGCCATTTGAGCCAGCCCAGTGTGATTGGCCCCAGTGAGGAGAAGGTTTTCTTCAGTCGGTGTTCGTGGGAGTGCAGTAAGCGCAGGGCTGCCACGCCATAAACAAACAATATCAGGCTGTTCAGCAGGTAGAAAACAGCGATGGCATGATCAACCTCAGATATTTGACTGGCAGATGGTAATGGCTGCTCTGGCGCGATGGCCAGCCAGGCCAGTAATCCTGGTAAAAGACAGAGGGTATGTATAAGCAGTTGTCGGACAAAGGCAAACTGTTGTTCGGTGAGTGAGCGAACATACAGGTAAATCAATGGGCCTTTTATAATCATCATCAGGTAGATGATATAGAAAGGTTGGTAAATGATTGCTTCGGTTCTCACCGCCAGATGGAGAGCAATACCCATAGTATTAATGCCGATAAACATAGCGAGGAGTTTATTGGCATTAGGGGTCTCACTGCGAACGGCGAGAATGATGACCAGTAGCAACAGTCCCTGGGACAGGACAAACAATTGAACAGCGGATAACCAATCCATGCCTGTGACCCTTTATACTTATTATGAAAAAGCGTTAGTGTATCTGGGCGTCAGGGTAGCGGAATCAGTCGGAAATTGCATCCAGCCATTGTTCTGCAACTGCCTGCTCAGAGAGAGCAAATGCTTTGATTTCCATACCAGGGAATAGCATGCCTTCTATTTCGCTGATGTTCCGAACCCACTGGGTATCGCTAAGCACGGCGATTCGGCTGAAACGACGAAATGCACTGAATGCCCGTGGCAGCTGGGAGAGTTTAATGCCCATGGCACCCAGTGTCGGCATATGAAGCGCTTCTATGCGATAGAGCATGGTGCCCTGTTTAATGTTTTTTGTTTTTTCAACGAACTGGTCAATTGCCTTGCTCATCTGTTCAGCATCAAGCTGTCCATCGAGCGAAAGGTCAATACGATTGTGGGAGTGAGGTGTAATGGTCAGCATGTTGTTCTCCCTTCCTTGTTGGCGTTAGTTACTAATTACGTTAACAAAGAAGGAGGGAGCAGGATAGGCGCAACTGATGATCTCAATCAGTGACTCTGGTGTTACTTCACTTCATCCTCTAAAAGATGCTTTTTCAGCGACTCCAGCGAGGTTTTTCATATTGGCTGTAGTCGATGTCTTCCAATGGCCAGCTACCCTGCTTTTGTTTTTTTCTTTCAGCCACACTCATTCCGAAAATGGCCTGGGAGGTGCGTTCTTTGAGGTCAATCAGCTCCTGCGGTGTCACCAGTCCAAGGAATACACCGGCTTCCATAAAGCCTTCGAGACGGTGGCGCTCCAAAGGGGAGGGAGGGTAGCCATGTCGGGAGGCTGACGACAGTCTGGTCAGCCTTGTTTCCACTTCATCCAGAAAATGATGTTTGTCCATAGGGTTTTGACAGTTCGCTCCTTATAAGAGCTACTCAGCGTTGTTCAAGATAACTCACATATACATGAACATCATCTCATAAACCAGTGCTGGACGCTCTTCACCAACCACATGGACCTGTTGCTCCATCGTGACCGTTGTGCCTTTGGCACTGCCCGTAATGGCTTTAACCCGGCTGCGGCAATGAATTTTACTGTTTGCAGGAACGATACCGGTAAACCGGAGTTTGTCAGAGCCAACATTCAACATGTTTTTAAAGCCGGTGACTTCAAAGGTTTGTGGGGTCTGCATTTTAGGCAGCAAAACCAGGGTCAGAAATCCATGGGCAATGGTGGTTTTAAACGGGCTGTATTGGGCGCACTTCCCGGCATCGGTATGTAACCAGTAACTATCGCCGGAAAGCTCGGCAAACTGGTTGATCAGTTCCTGGGAAACGGTAACCTGTTCACTCCAGTCACTGAAGGTTTCAGTGACTTCAGCCTGCATGGCGTCGATATCTTTAAAGTCGTACTTTTTCATTATTATTCTCTTTGTTGATGTTATTTTTTTCGCACACCACTGCGCTTCAGTTGGCATCCTAGCGGATTTTTTTTCAGCCCGGTAGCGGCTGATTTTGCCCATGCACCTTGGACAGGTTCTGCCATTTATCGGCTGCTTGCCATCCACTACCTTTTCACCTAATCGCTAATAACAAGAACAAGGAGTCTGTCGTGGCGGAAGCAGTCATTGTTGAAGCACTACGTACCCCCATTGCCCGAGGTAAGCCTGTCGTCGGGGATCTTCATGGTTTTCATGCTACTGAGTTGCTGGCTCTGTCCATGCGGGCTGTTGTTGAAAAAGCAGGGCTTGAGTATGACGACGTTGAGCAGCTGATTGGTGGGTGTGTTACCCAGGCCGGGGAGCAGGCTGGCAATATAACCCGAAATGCCTGGTTATCCATGGGCAATACCTGGGGAGCGGGAGCCACGACGATTGATGCCCAGTGTGGTTCTGCCCAGCAGGCTAACCATCTGATTTCCTCTCTGGTTCGCGGTGGGTCTATTGATGTAGGCGTTGCCTGTGGTGTTGAAGCCATGAGCCGCGTTGGACTGGGTATGAATGTCTATAACGGTCCAGGCTTCTTCTTACCCAAGAACTGGCCTTGGGACAGCACGCCAGACCAGTTTGCCAGTGCTGAGCGAATCGCGGCCAACCGTGGAATTACACGGCAGGAAGCGGATGAATTTGCACTTCGATCCCAGCAGCGGGCGAAAGTAGCCTGGGAAGCCGGCTACTTTGATCGTGAAGTGTTCTCTGTCGATGCCCCGGCTTTTGGTGAAGATGGTAAGGCAAATGGTGAAACCAGAAAGGTAAGTCGAGACCAGGGCTTCCGTGATACGACGATGGAAAGCCTGGGTAACCTGAAAGCCGTGGCTGAAGGTGGTATCCACACCCCGGGTAACTCTTCCCAGATTTCTGATGGATCCGCTGCAATTTTGTGGATGAGCAAAGAAGAAGCTCTGGCCAGAGGTTTGAAGCCAAGAGCACGGATTCTGACCGATGTTGTGGTGGGTACTGACCCTTACTATCTGCTGGATGGTCCAGTGGATGCCACAAAAGCACTGTTAAAGAAAAGCGGCATGGGACTCAGTGATATTGACCTGTTTGAGGTGAATGAAGCGTTTGCCGCTGTTGTCCTTTCCTGGGCCCGGGTATATGAGCCGGATATGGATAAAGTAAACGTCAATAGTGGTGCGATTGCCCTTGGACACCCCGTGGGCAGTACCGGTACCCGTCTGATTGTTTCAGTCCTTCACGAACTGGAGCGGACTGACAAGAATACCGCATTGATCACCATGTGTTGTGGTGCATCAGTAGGTACCGGCACCATTATTGAGCGTCTGTAAGATTAAGAGACTTTGAACCACAAAGACAGAAAACTGCTCCTGCGTTTTCTGCATTTCCACCATCCATGGTGGTCATCACAAAGAGCGCAAAGGAAAATAATGAAAAAGTCTTTTCTCTGTGTGCTTTGTGCTCTTTGTGGTTAAAAAATAACTATAAGAATAGGAAATAAAAATGAGTTCACTGGAAGGAAAAGTCGCCATTGTTACCGGTGCCGGTCGTGGTCTGGGACGTGCTGAAGCATTGAATCTGGCCAGAGAAGGTGTCCGGGTTGTTATTAATGATCTGGGTGGTAATCCGGATGCTGAAGCTGCTGCCATGTCCGTTGTGGAAGAGATCAAAGGGTTTGGTGGCGAAGCGTTTGCCTTCTTTGGTGACTGCGCCGACTGGAACGATTCTGAGCAGCTGTTCAAAAAGGCGCTAGATGCCTGGGGTGATGTCAATATCCTGGTCAACAACGCCGGTTTCTGTCGAGATCGACTGATCTTCAACATGACAGAAGATGAGTTTGATACGGTAGTTCGTGTCCACCTGAAAGGACACTTTGTCAACATGCGTCATGCGACCAAGTACTGGCGTGAAAAATGTAAGGCGGATGGAGCCCCTGTTTATGGCAGGCTGGTCAGTACTTCTTCAGAAGCATTTCTGTTTGGTTCGGCCGGACAGCCTAACTACGCAGCGGCAAAGGCAGGCATTGTTGCCATGACCATGGGGGCTGCTCAGGTGATGTACAACTATGGGGTGACAGCTAATGTTATCTGCCCGAGAGCGCGGACGGATATGACCAATCAGGGCGTAACCGCCAGCATGTTTGCCAAGCCGGAGTCCGGTTTCGATACGTTTGCTCCGGAAAACGTCAGTCCACTGGTCACCTATCTTGCTTCACCTGAAGCGCGTAACGTTTCCGGCCAGGTGTTTGTGGTATGGGGTAAGCAGGTGGTCGTTGTTGATAGCCCGAAAGAGGCGGCACAGTTCAACAGCCCAGAGGCCTGGACTCAGGAGTCTCTCAATAAATCACTGGGCGAGTACTTTGCCAATAAAGTACCCGTTCGTGATGGATTCAGTGTGATTCCACAGTAATTGTCGTTTTCTTACCGGACTTTGTTACGGTGCTCAGAAAGAATTACCAGAAGCTGGTTGACCGCAGAGTAGAGGGTTAACTAGGAGGCTGTTCAAGAATAGACTGCCCTGCACGGCAACTGCTCCTGCGTTGCTCTAGCTCCTGCGTACATGCATTCGTGCGGTGGCAGATAATTGGTCTAAAAAAACTTTTTGTTCGGCAAATAGAACCACTATTCACCTCACAAAAAGGATTTTTTATCCTCAATTTTCTGCCATCCTCGCTACGGGCGCTATTCTCAGACAGCCTCCTGGCAAACCGCATTAGTCGGTACTTTTATAAAAAACAGAATAATGAATCCAGGTGACAGTCCATGTCCGATTTAACCGCATTTCGCCAGGAGATACGTGCCTGGCTTAACGACAACTGTCCTGAGTCAATGCGTACACCGGTTACCCAGGAAGAGCAGATCTGGGGTGGTCGTAATCTTCGTTTCCCAACAGAAGATGCAAAACTCTGGTTTGACCGTTGTGTCGAGAAGGGGTACTGCGTACCTGACTGGCCCGAAGAGTATGGTGGTGCTGGTTTCTCAGCAAAAGAGACCCGCATCTTCAAAGAGGAGATGGCGCGTCTCAACTGTCGTGCACCGCAGGTCAACCTGGGTATCTGGATGGTTGGTCCGGCGATTCTGGAATTTGGCACTGAGGAGCAGAAGCGGGAGCATCTTCCCAAAATCGCCCGTGGTGAGATCCGCTGGTGTCAGGGGTATTCCGAGCCAGGTGCCGGTTCCGATCTGGCCGGTTTGCAGTGTAAAGCTGAGTCGGATGGTGATGATTACATCATCAATGGTTCAAAGATCTGGACCTCCTATGCGGATCATTCTGACTGGATTTACTGCCTGGTTCGTACCGATCCGGATGCACCGAAGCATGAAGGCATCACTTTCCTGCTGTTTGATATGGCCAGTGAAGGTGTGGATGCCAGGCCGATTGAACTGGTTACCGGTGAAACCCATTTCTGTCAGACCTTCTTTGACAATGTCCGTGTTCCGAAGAATAACGTTCTGGGTATTGAGAATAAAGGGTGGACGGTTGCCAAGCGGGTACTTCAGTTTGAACGGAATATGATGTCCGATATGGAAGCCTCTGCTAATACCTCTGGAACCACTCCCCGTTCTGCAGCGATTGAGCATATTGGTCTTGAGGATGGAAAGCTGGCGGATCCGGTTTTTCGCCAGTCTGTTGCCAGGCATGAAATTCAGAAGCGGGCACTGGATAAGACTCAGCAGAGAATGGCTGATGAGTTTGCCCTGGGTGTTGGCGATATGAATGTGGCGATGATTTTGAAGTATGTGGGTACTGAAGAAGAGAAGCGCAAATACGAACTGATTTTGAAAATTGCCGGTGAGCAAGCTTTGGGCTGGTCTGGTGAAGGGTTCAGTGATGCGGAGCTTCAGTTGACCAGGGACTGGTTAGCTTCAAAAACCCACAGTATAGCGGGCGGCACCTCTGAAATTCAGTTGAATATCATTGCCAAGCGGGTATTAGGGCTGCCAGATGCAGCGGGGAAGTAAGTCATGTCTCTAGCATTTAATGAAGAACAACGTTCCCTGAAAGATACGGCCAGGGATTTTGTACAGGCCAACAGTCCGGTTGAAAGTCTCAGAAAACTTCGAGACAGCCAGGATTCGGTTGGATTTTCCAGAGACGTCTGGGGGCAGATGGTGGAACTGGGCTGGGGGGGGGCATCTTTCCAGAAGCCTACGGTGGTTTCGACTTTGGCGTAAAAGGCCTGGCCGCCTGCATGGAGGAGTTTGGTCGTACGCTGCTGCCTTCTCCTTTACTGTCTTCTGTTGCTCTGTCCGGTTCCGTAATCCTGCAGGCAGGCAATGAAACCCAGAAGCAAGAACTATTGTCGTCTATTGCGTCAGGTGAACTGTTGGTCAGTCTGTCACTGGAAGAGGGCGTTCGTCATAACCCGGTGGCAATCTCTACAACTGCTGTTAGAAATGAAGGTGGTTATACCATCAGTGGCAGCAAAACCCTGGTAATGGATGCTCATGTAGCAGATCAGCTGATTGTTGTGGCCAGAACCGCTGGTCAGCCTGGGGATCATGATGGCATCAGTCTGTTTCTGGTGGATGCTGGTGCTAAAGGGGTAGTGATCAGCAAAACGCATCTGGCTGACAGCCGTAATTATGCACGTATTACCTTTGATAAGGTTGCAGTGTCTGACAGTGCTCTGTTGGGCGAAGCGGGTCAGGGCTTTGCTCCGCTGGATAAAGCACTGGATGTCGCCAGAATCTGTTTGGCCGCCGAATTGTTTGGTGGTGTACAGGAGTCGTTTGAAAGAACCGTTGAGTACTTAAAAGAGCGTAAGCAGTTTGGTGTGTTGATTGGCACTTTTCAGGGTCTTCAACACCGTTGTGCTCATATGTATACCGAAATCCAGCTCTGCAAATCTCTGATGATGGATGCATTAAGTGCACTGGAGGCGGGTAAGGAAAAAACACCCGCGTTGATCAGCGCCGCTAAAGCAAAAATATCGGAAACCGCTGAGCTGATTACCAATGAAGCCGTGCAATTGCATGGTGGGATCGGTGTGACGGACGAACTGGAGATTGGCTTTTTTCTGAAGCGGGCTCGAGTTGCTCAATTGTTGCTGGGAGATGCGCATTTTCATTATGACAGGTATGCCAGGTTGGAAGGTTTTTAAATAGTTTAACGTATTCTTTATGGACGCCTTTTTTAACCGGTTTCTTTTATAAAATGGCCGGTTTTTTTACTCTCTATATCCTTAAATTATTGATTTTGAATAAATAAAAAATGGCGAATTTTGCTAATTTTTCTTGGCCGTTTTTTGTCATTGAGCGATTTCAAGCATCCATATACTGTTGTCGAGTAGTCTGCCAAACAAGAAAAAATAACAACAAGGTAGAACATTAACTGTGAATTCCTGCTGATGGAATTATCAGTTTTCATTTTGATAGTGAGAATTGGGTTGCAGTTGCTGTTCCTGGGGGTAGAGATGGTAAAAACAATAATAAAAAATCCTGGTTTCTCGCCAAAAGAGCGAACGGCTCTTTTTCAATTACCACGCAAGTCTGTTATGGCTGCAGCCATTGCTGCATCAATGGCCATGCCGGGTGCGTATGCGCTTTCTTTTCAGCCAACTGATGAAGTGACAATCGACTGGGATACGAATGTCAGTTATGCGGCTGCATGGCGTATGGAAGATCCTGACTCAGTGGCAATTAATGGATCTGCTACTGACCCTGCTGCTAATAGGGATGATGGTAACCGTAATTTCAAAAAAGGGGCAATGGTTAATAATCGTGTTTCTATTGTTAGTGAAGCATCGGTAAGTTATCGAAATTATGGCGCGTTCATTCGGGGAAGTGCTTTTTATGATGATGTGTATTTCCACTCCAATGATAATACCGGTACATTTCGTGACACTGTAAACCATTCTTCCGCTGCACCTAATGAATTTACTGATGCAACAAAAAAACAAAATGGTAAAGATGCGCGTTTGCTTGATGCTTTTGTATATGGTGACTTCGATATTGTTGGGAAAAATCTGAATTTGCGTGTTGGTCGGCAAATGGTTAGCTGGGGGGAAAGTTTGTTTATTCCCGGTGTTAGTGGGGCCATGAGTCCTGCAGATGGCACTAAATCCAATGTTCCTGGTGTTGAGGTTAAAGATGTGCTGTTGCCGGTAGGACAGGTGTTTGGTCAATTTGATTTAACCGATAATCTCAGTGTTGCAGCATACTCCCAGTGGGAGTGGGAAAAGACTGATATTAATGGGGTTGGTAGCTTTTTTAGTGTTACAGATCTGCTGGATGCGGGTGGTGAATATTTGTTGGCCGGGCCACTTAATCCGGCATTAAGAACTGAGGATGATCTTGCACGTGATAGCGGTCAGTGGGGAGTTGCACTGAATTATTTTTCTGAGTCGCTGGGGAATGGTATCGATTTAGGACTTTATTATATTAACTACCATGATAAACAACCATCTACAGTGATCAATGCTATTGATGGTGGTGGTTTTATGATGCCGACTGATTATCACTTAAAATATTTTGAAGATATCAAAATACTTGGTGTCAGTTTTGGAACACTCATAGGGAGTACCAATGTTGGTGGTGAGTTTTCTATGAGGAAAGGTGCTGCAGTTCGTGATGTAAACTTTACTCCAATGCGTGCAGACATTATTCAAGCTCAGCTTTCAGCTGTTCATGCTTTTGGGGTTACCTCTCTTGCTGATGACATTATGTTCAGTGGCGAGATTGGGATGAATCGGGTTCAGAGCTTTGATGAGTCTCAACTGGATGGTGAGAAATCTGGCTCTGGTCTGGGAGCTTCGGTTACCTTCAAATACACCAATGTCATGGTCGGTACTAATTTTGAAATCCCTGTGAAATTCAGTGCCAATATTGAAGGGGATTCTGCAGGCGGTAAATTTACCAGCACTGAAAATTCGGATCGTGTGAGCTTTGGCGGGAAGTTGATTTATCAGGGCAATCTGGAAAGCTCCCTGATTTATACTGCTTACCTGGGTGATTTTGAAGATAATCAATACACCGATCGTGATTACCTGGCCTTCAACGTTAAATACGCTTTCTGATTAAACAATAAAAATGATAACTGGTCAGGCTCCAACCTGACCGCATTAATCAATAAGGTATAAGCCAAGGAAATAATGATGATAATAAAAAAATCCTTACTGGCTGTGGGAATGACCGCCCTGACTCTGGCTTCGGCCCAGTTAATGGCCAAGGTGACTCCTGAAGAAGCTGAAAGACTGAAGAATGATTTAACGCCGGTTGGTGCAGAAAGGGCTGGTAATGCTGAAGGTACAATTCCAGCCTGGAATCCGAACTTTCAGGTACCAGCAGAGTATAAGGGGAGTGGTAACTACTACCCAAATCCGTATAAAAATGATGAAGTATTATTCACCATCACTGCTGAAAATATGGATGAGTACAAGGACAAGTTGACCCCAGGTACTCAGGCTATGTTTAAAAGTTATCCTGACACTTTCAAAATGAATATTTATACCAGTCGCCGTGATGGCCGATTCTCTACGCTGGCAGAGCAGGAAGTGTTTGAAAATGCGACCCGTTCTGAGCTGATTGAGGGTGGTAATGGTGTCACTAATGCGTTTATGGGTTTTCCATTTCCAATGCCGAAAACCGGTATCGAAGCGCTCTGGAATCAGATGATGCGTGTCAGCGCGCACTCCACTGACGGGAAGTATTCAGCAATGGTCGTGTATCGAAACGGCTCAAGACTTCATGGTCGTCAGCATACCTTAACCTATAGCCCATTCCAGGATGTCGAGCAGCACACGCTGGAGTCCTTTGGTGCGGATGGGGACAAAAACCCCCGAATCTATCAGGTGACCAAGACTCTGATGCCAACCCGTGATAAAGGGACCAGCTATCTGGTGCACGATTTTATCAATCCGAAGCTTAAGCCCCGCGCAGCTTGGACCTATATTCCGGGTGTGCGCCGGGTAAGACGGGCGCCAACCATCAATTACGATAGCCCTCAGGGTCTGGGTAATATGCAGACTACCGACGCATTCCTGGGATTTAATGGTGCTCCTGATAAATACAACTGGAAACTGGTTGGAAAGCAAGAAATTTATATTCCTTACAACAGCTACGATTTTGAAAGTCCAGAGCTGACCTATGACGATGTGCTGCTTCAGGGGCATGCCAATCCTGAGCATATGCGTTATGAACTGCACCGTGTCTGGGTGGTACGTGGTGAACTGAAAGACGGTGAACGTCACGTCTACAAGACCCGTGATCTATTTATTGATGAAGATAGCTGGCAGACCGTTTATGCAGACCACTATGACAACCGGGACGTGCTGTGGAGAACCACCCATATCAATACTATCAATGCCTTTGATGTACCCGGTATTGCAGGCCGCACAGCACTTTACTATGACCTGATTTCCAGGGATTACATGGCAGCAAACCTGCTGAATGAAGAGAACGGTGTGCCCAAATATAATCAGGAAAGAAAACAATTGTCGTATTTTACGCCGAATAATCTGAGAAAACTGGGATTGCGTTAAGCAGGCACGAATGGCTTTGAAAGTAGCCGTGGAAGTTTTTCTTTCACGGCACTCTCTGAAGCAATCAACATGAAAGGACTTGATGATGTTTTTGGATCAGAGTGACGAGCAGAAAAAACTGCGCCAGGAATTAAGGACTTACTTTACCAAGTTGATTACGCCAGAGGTCAAGGCTGAATGTCACGGTAATGAAAGTGGTGAAACCTATAAACGGGTCATTCGTCAGATGGGTGAGGATGGCTGGCTGGCCATCGGCTGGCCAAATGAGTACGGTGGTCAGGGGCGTTCTGCTGCTGAACAGCTGGTCTTCTTTGAAGAAGCGCAACTGGCTGGTGCTCCCATTCCTTTCGTAACGCTGAATACGGTGGGCCCTGCTCTTATTGATCATGGCTCTGAAGAGCACAAGCAGTTTTTCCTGCCAAAGATAGCTAAAGGTGAAATTCATTTTGCCATTGGCTACACCGAGCCTGGTGCTGGTACTGATCTGGCATCATTGGGCACGACGGCGGTGAAAGATGGTGATGATTACATCATCAACGGCACCAAGGTATACACCAGCAGTGCCGAAGGTGCTGACTATATCTGGCTGGCGGCAAGAACGGATAAAAATGCGCCAAAGCACAAAGGTATCACGCTGTTTATTGTCGACTGTAAGGATCCGGGCTTCAGTGTAGCGCCGATCTATACCGTGGGTGATGTTCGCACCAATATGACCTATTACGAGAATGTACGCGTTCCTTCTTCAATGATTATTGGTGAGTTGAACGGTGGCTGGAAATTGATTACGTCTCAGCTTAATCATGAACGTGTGGGGCTGGCGGCTATTGGTATTAATGGTACCGGTCACTTCCAGAAAGTCCTGAACTGGACACGCGAAGTCCGTGTTAATGGCAAGCGGGTGATTGATGAGCCCTGGGTTCAGAATAACCTGGTGAAGCCTACAGTTTGCTGGAAGCCATGAAGGTGTTGAATAGTCGGATGGCCTGGGAGCTTGGGCAGAATAAGCTTTGTCCGGGCTTTGCTTCCGGTATTAAAGTTTACAGTACCGAAGCGCTGATTCAGGTATACCGACTTCTGCTGGATGTTATTGGTGCACCGGGCATGGTTCGCTCTGGCAGCGAAGGTGCTGTTATTCAGGGTGAAATTGAAGAAGGCTATCGCAAATGCCAGATTAATACCTTTGGTGGAGGGGTTAATGAGGTGCAGCGGGAGCTGGCAGCCATGTTTGGCTTACGAATGGCCAGAGCTGCCCGTTAATAAAAAAGCCGACATTAGTCGGCTTTTTTATTGTTGGCTCCTCATATACCCTTCGGTTTATGTGGGTTCAGGCGACTTCTTCAACCTCTTCCATCTGAATACTGTTCTTTTTACGAAACTCTCCTGGCGTCATATCGGTCCATTTCTTAAAGGACCGATGAAAGGCGCTGGGCTCATCAAATCCCATTAACGCAGCAACCGAATTAATCGTCAGATTGGGTCGGCTTAAATAATCTATCGATGCATCTCGACGACATTCATCTTTTACTTTCTGATAGGAAGTACCCTCTTTTTCCAGACGACGGCGTAAGGTTCTTGATGAGATGTTCAGTAGTTCAGCGAGCTCATCAAAGCTGGGAATACGACGGGTAAAGTTATAGCCAATCAGGGCTCTTATTCGTGGAATAATGCTGTCGCTGCCTTGCTCTTCCTTAATCACAAATAACTGATATGGCGCTGTTTCCAGAAACGATTCCAGAGATTCCTCGGTATGGACCAGTGGCGCATCCAGCATCTGGGCGTTAATAACGATGGAGTTTTCCTGCTGATCAAACTCAATCGGGCAGTCAAAGTAGTAACGATAACCACTCAGGTTCAGACTGGGGGAACCCATCAGGCTAACCCGCTTCACCGCAATATTATTGCCGATCAGCCAGCTGCAGAAGCGGTGCCATAGAGAAAGACTGTTCACAACGCTCAGCTGCTTGGCTGGAGTCATGTCTGCATTGAACTTATTGGAGGCACTGGAGTAAACCAGGGTTGCTTCACTACCGTCTTCAGAGACTCGGTAAGGCGGTTCAGCTTTTACCGTGATACCGCGAATCCCATAGGTCATGGCAGTAAATTCGGTGGTTCTGTCCAGAGCCTTTCGTAACGATGAGCAGTGAATAATGCAGTAGCTGAGCATGCGGAAAGTGCCGGGGGGCATCTTATAGCTAGTTCCCAGACCAAATGCCTCATCCTGCATGGCTCCGGATACTTTGCGGTAGAGCTTGCTGAAAATAATAGCAGGAATTTCCAGCTCCTCATCCATGTTCAGCTCAAGAGGGTTAAACGATAACCCTGCATCGTAGACCAGCTGGTTGACATCATAACCCTGCTCCTGAGCCACTTTCAGTAATAGCTTGGCATACTTTGCCGGCATCAGATATTCAGTCATTGCTCTGGTCAGCTTGTAATTGTCTTATGAGTGCTGTGCTTTGGAGACAGATGTTAACGAGAAATGTGAGGGGAAACCAGAACAATAACTTCAGGTTTACAGATTCATGAAATCGGTAAACCATCTCTGCTTGTCACTGCTTCCGGGTAATCTTTAGTTTACTATTGGAAGTATTTTGAGTTATTCCTGTTACCGTAATTTGTCGTATAAGTAGCGAGGTGCTGGCTGATGGATAAAATCAATAATAAATCATTGCTCAGTATTCTGTGTGAGCACGGAGATGATGCTCTGGCCATTGATAATCCTGCCGATGGCTCTGTGGTGGGTTATATCCCTGTGCAGTCTGAGTCAGAGATCGACGAATGTATTGAAAAGTCACGCCTGGCTCAGAAGTCCTGGCAAAAAAGAACCGCAAAAGAGCGCTCAAGTCTCCTGTACCGGTGGTATGAACTGGTGATGGAAAATCAGGCTGACCTTGCTCGATTGATGACCCTTGAGCAGGGCAAACCATTACCTGAATCCGTGGGGGAAGTGGCCTATGGTGCATCTTTTATTCAGTGGTTTGCTGAAGAAGGCAAGCGCGCCTATGGCATGACGATTCCCGGGCATACTGAGGATAAGCGGCTGATGACCATCAAGCAGCCTGTCGGTGTAACCGCGGCTATCACGCCCTGGAACTTCCCTATTGCCATGATTACCCGTAAGGCGGCACCTGCATTGGCTGCGGGTTGCAGCTTTATTGTTAAGCCTGCTAATCAAACGCCGCTCTCTGCTTACGCGGTTGTTGAGCTGGCCAGACAGGCGGGTATTCCAGAAGATGTATTGCAGGTTGTTGTTCATCAATCACCGGAAACGGTCGGTGATCTCTTTACCCATCATCCTACGATCAGAAAGTTATCGTTTACCGGTTCTACCCGTGTCGGGCGTCATTTGATTGCTCAATCGGCTGAAACTATTAAAAATACTTCGATGGAGCTGGGCGGAAATGCCCCGTTTATCGTCTTTGACGATGCGGATATCGATCAGGCCGTTCAGGGTGCAATGGCTTCAAAGTTTCGTAATGCCGGGCAAACCTGTGTCTGTGCTAACCGATTTTATGTGCATGATGAAATTTATGATCAATTTGTCAGCCAGTTTATTGAGGCAGTGAAAGGCCTGAAGGTTGGTAATGGCTTGGAGGCAGGTGTCCAGATTGGTCCGGTTATTGATTCACTGGCAAAAGAGCGGATTCTTGAGAAAGTTAACCTGGCCGTAGAGCAGGGAGCAACAGTCGCAACAGGTGGTAAAGCCCTGAATGGTTGTTTTGTTGAACCGACAGTTCTGACTGGTGTTCAGCAGTCTATGAGTTTTATCCAGGAAGAGTTGTTTGGCCCGGTTGCCCCAATAGTACGCTTCAATACTGATGAAGAGCTGATTCAGCAGGCCAATGATACGATTTACGGTCTGGCGGCCTATTTTTACAGCCGGGATATTACTCGTATCTGGAAGATTGCCGAGTCTCTGGAATATGGCATGGTGGGCATTAATGAAGGCATTATTTCCACAGAGCTGGCACCTTTCGGAGGGGTTAAACAGTCTGGATTTGGCCGGGAAGGTGGGCAGGAAGGTCTGGAAGAGTATCTGGAAACCAAATACCTCTGTTTTGGAGGGATTCATTAATTAATAGTCAGGCACCCTTTTTAAAGGGTGTCTTGGATTATTTCTTTGTAATTAACTTCTAGTTGTTAACTGTCTGAAAAATAAGTGTATTTTTCTGTATTTGCTTTTTTCTTGTTCTTTAAAGCATTTGGTTTCGACGGCCTTTATAAGAATTGGAACTCAAATCTAACTTTATGGTCAGAATTTTATCGATAAAGATAAAGTACGGACCGCTCTATGGCTGGAATTGAATCTCCATTACCTCCTTTTTATGCTCCTCCCGAGTTTAATTTTGAAAATATTAAAAATGGTGAGATTTTCTCCTGGGTGTTCTGGAATACTCTCTATGTAATTGTTACCCCAGTTAAGGCAACGCTTTATCTGGGTTCTCTAGCGTGGAATAAATTATCAGGAAAGCCTATTTCCAGTCGTGATGTTCAACCTGAAAAAGCTTGTCCTAAGGTCAATCCAAATTATGTAAGTACTAAAACGCCTGCTGAAAATACTCCTCAAGCTGCGAGTTGTGACCACTTTCACTCACCGGTAATACCTTTACAAAAAGTGAGCACGAGGCCTGATGGTCTGAGTCAAAAATCCAGCCAAGCCGTAACATCTCAAGGCCCTGTTAAGATACCGAAACAAAGTCAGTATCAATATGCTCAGCAACAAAATGAGGCACAAAAAAGTCAGTCAGCTTTAGTTAATCAGCAGAGAGTAGATGAAATAAATGAAAGAAACTTTAAGCGTGGTGTTAAACAATCGATGAAGCTTGCTGAGCGTCTAAAGTTTAGAGAGGATCGACGGGCTGCCCGTGAAAACTCTCTGGCTGAGCAGAGGCGCTCTCGGGGGCGCAGCCAGGCAGAGCAAGCTCTTTTAACGCAGGATAGTGCAATCTCTATTGTGGAGGATGCTCAAAGTACACAGCAGTTTCAAATGGATGATGAAGCATACTGTGACTATCAATTAGCTCAGTTTGAGAGAGAAGATGTAAGAATTGCTTATGAACAGTCTTTGCCGGTAAACGACGTTCAGCAGCAAGATAGGTTTGATACACAGCAAACTCAGCAGGCCATTTTGGAGTCAATTCAACATCAAGATATTTCTGATCCACAAATCCAGCAGGTAATCTTGTCTTCAATTCAGCAGAGCTGTCGGAGCGCTCCGGTAGATGTTCCAGAATTGGTTGTTCAGCTACCAGAAGAAGGTGGTTTAAGGGGGGCATCTGTCCATTCATTACACGGCAGTCAATCTCAACAGCCAGATACTTCTGATCCACAAATGCAGCAGGGAATCCTGGCATCACTTCAACAGCAGCCCCCAATGACCCAGTTAGATGTTCCAGCATTAGTTGTTCAGCTACCAGAGGAGGACGATGCAAGGGTATATACTCACCGGAGATTGGACAGCAGTAATATTCAACAAGATATTTCTAATCAACAAACCCCACAAGCCATTTTGGATTCATTCATTCAGCAACTAGCTTCAGTGACTCCGTCCGCCATTCCTATACCCGTTGTTCAGCTGCCTCTCAGAACTGTTTTAGAGCATGTAGTGCATGAGAATAAGAGTCGTAAAGCCGATCAACAAATTTATATTGATAATGTCAGGGAAAAGTTGAGAGATAAGCAAGCAGATTTCGCAAAAATAGGTATTGATGTTGCGCAAATACCTGAAGAAGTAATTAAGCAATTTATCTCTGGTTGGGAAATATCAAGAGATGAGTTTTATA
Source organism: uncultured Endozoicomonas sp. (assembly GCA_900299555.1). GTDB lineage: Bacteria > Pseudomonadota > Gammaproteobacteria > Pseudomonadales > Endozoicomonadaceae > Endozoicomonas. Next base: position 1,780 of record OODV01000293.1, on the reverse strand, counting down.
GTCTCTACAGATCAACCCCAGACCCGGAAATAGTATTAAAGCTAGCTCGAGAGCTTGTAGAGCATATTGATAAGGAACGATTAGCCCAGGAGCAAGAAAAAAGGGCTCGTGAGCAAGAAGCCAGGTTGGCGAAAGAGGTGGCTGAGGCTGCTAAGCTTGCCGCAAAGAATAGATTAGTGGATGCTCCGCCTGAAGGCCATGATGGCATTTTTTCTATTCGCTTCCAAACAACAGGTGGTCAAAAAATAACACGCCGCTTCTGGCCTCATGATACTGTTCAGAGCATATTTGATTTTGCTCATATCAATGGCTATCCACCCAGTGCTTTTATTTTCGTAGTGAATGACGCTCCTGGTCATCGCCGGATCTTAGATGAACTATTATTGCGCCTGAGTGAGCTTCAGATGACTAACAGGTTTGTTGTCAGAATTGAGGAAAGAGAATAATAATTTCTTAAAATGATCAAGATTTTATAGAAGCCTCTTTTTATTATTACTTTGCAGCCTGATAGCGAAGCTATATCCGGTATATGTTGGTTTGTGTCGAGTAAATTCAGGCTGAACCACCAAATAGAAAAAACCTGAAAAATATTCACATTGTTGTTGATCTCATCTTTCAGATCATTGATATTAGAGTCCTGTAGCACTCAGGACCTAGTCAACACCCAAATAGAGTTCTATATCTACTTCTGACCCCACTTACCATAGGCTGACCTGTGGTCAGACCGTAATCATGACTTGGTTGACCATGGACTGATAATAAGAATAAATCCAAGGCAGGTTTGTACCATGAGAGACGTGAGACACCTTAACTTTGACTGGAAGTACAGTCCCAAGTTCAGGCAGGAATTTGTCGACTCTGGCTTTGACGACAGTAAATTTGAGGTCGTTCAGATTCCTCATGCCAACACAGAGCTGCCTTATAACAACTTTGATGAAAAGCGTTACCAGTTTGAGAGCTGCTACCGAAAGAAGCTCTATGTTGAGAGTGAGCTTGAGGGCAAGCCTGCCATTCTCCACTTTGAAGGGGTGATGACCTACGCAAAGGTTTTTTTGAATGGCTATCAGGTGATGGAGCATAAGGGGGGATATACCCCTTTTAAAGCCGATGTATCACGATACCTGAAGTACGGCGGGGAAAACCAACTGGTGGTTTATGTTGACTCCAGTGAGAGAAAGGAAATTCCTCCTTTTGGCTATGTGGTGGACTATCTGACGTATGGCGGTATCTATCGGGAGGTCTGGCTGGAATTTACTGAACAGGTGATTGTGGAAAACTGTCATGTCCGTACCCGTAATGTGCTCAGCGCAGAGAAACTTCTTGATCTTGACCTCTATCTGACCAACTTTGCTCAACGCACCTCCACGGTTAATCTGGTGTTTTCGGTACTCAAAGAAGATCAACCCGTTCTGACGTTTCAGGAAGTGGTTGATCTGACGGAGGACAGTTATCAACAGTTCAATATTCAGCGGGCTATTAGTGGTGTGGAGCTATGGGATACCGAAAACCCTAATCTCTATATGCTTGACGTTAAAATAAATAACCATGGTCACTTGATTGATCAATCTTCTTTCCGGTTTGGCTTTCGTCAGGTTGAGTTTAAAAATGACGGCTTCTTCCTGAATGCTCAGCTTTAGAGCTTAGGTATTACGGACGTTTGAGAAGTTTATTTCTGAAATTAATAAAGCATTTCCAGTGTAACTTCTGAACTGGCCAATTCTCTTATATTACCGACTCTACAAGCAGTCTATGCTGCTCTGGGATTCGAGCTTAATGTTCG